>CAYRLZ010000031.1:0-7822 GCA_964425275.1 uncultured bacterium
ATATTTAGATATGGGAAAAAGGCTAATTTTATTAAGTATAGTTAAATCAATAACTTATATTTTATACTGGGGAGGTAAAAATGAGAGAAGATAATAACTAATTAAAAAGACCTAACCGCTTTTATTCTGACCAATCCACCCAGCATAAGAGGGGATTTTTCTTTTTGAAGGGGGGAGTGCTACAGGGGGTGCTATTCGGGATGGTATTAAATGCCCTATTCTATATCCTATTCTTAGTTCTAATCTCTAATCTATTCGGTATTCTATTCTCTTACCTATTGGCAATCCTATTCTCTTTTCTACTGATGGTTCTATTCTTTATCCTGTTGGGGGTGCTATTCTCTGTCCTATTGGTAGTGCTATTGGGGATGCTATTTTCTACCCTATTCTCTTTTCTATTATGAATACTATTTTAGGTGAAGTGGAGAGGTAGATACCATCTCCATTATGGTTTTTTCTTGACTTTGCCAAATATTCCGGTATCCTAATAGGGAAAAAATAAGAAATGGAAGTCAATATGCCTTACTATTTTTGGCACTGGGAGTTTAGAGTAGAAAAAGGGGCTCGTTTTGAGGATTAAGAGGAAGTGAGAAAAAGATTTCCTTTCCTTTTAGTTGTTCATGGTGGCGCTGGTCGGTGGCAAGAAAAGAGTTTGATAAAGGCGCGTTTTAGAATTGAACGCGTTTTAGAAGCGGGCTTTAAGAAATTAAAAGAGAAAAATAGCGCCTTAGCCGCGGTCTTAGAAGCGGTGCGAATAATGGAGAATGACCCAATCTTTAACTGTGGTAAGGGCTCTTCATTAACAATTGACGGTAAAATCCAGATGGATGCGGCGATTATGACTTCCGACGGCAGATTTGGCGCGGTCGGGGCAATTGAATCGGTCCGCCACCCGATTGATGTCGCCTATAAAGTAATGACCGAAACCAATCACCTTTTAATTGTTGGTGAAGGGGCAAAGAGGTTAGCACGTTTCTGGGGATTTCCCCCTTATAATTCCTTCACGAAAAAAGCAAGGGAGGCTTTACTTCGCATCCGAAAGAAACCAAAATTACGGTACTTAACAAAAATAAAAAATTACCTCTCCTTAGGAACCGTGGGCGCGATTGCCCTTGATACCTCTGGTCGTTTTGCGGCGGCTAATTCAACTGGTGGTTATACCGGTAAACTTCCCGGTCGAATTGGTGATACACCAATCTACGGAGCAGGAACTTGGGCTTGCGCGGATGGTGCCGCGGTTAGTAGTGGGGTCGGCGAAGAAATAATCCGCTCCTTCCTCTGTAAAAAGGTCTGTGAATTAATGAAAAGGTATCCAGCACAAAAAGCGGTCAAAAAAGCTATTAAAGGAATCAGAGATTGCGGGGTAATTGCTATTGACCGAAAGGGAAATATCGGTTGCGACTACACCACCCGGGCTTTTCCCTGGGGTTATATCAAAGAAGGGGAGAAGAAAATACTTTAATGATTAGACCTTTTCCCTTCTCCGCTCAAAGGTAAAGTAAAGGACCGGAATAAAAATTAAGGTGAGGAAGGTAGAAAAGAGCATTCCCCCGATTACTGAACGTCCTAAGGGTGACCAGAGTTCCGCCCCTTCCCCAATCTTCAATGCCAAAGGCAGAAGACCAAAGATAGTAGTGAGAGCGGTCATTAAGATTGGTCGGAGCCGAACCTCACCCCCGTATTTCACCGCCTCCTCCAAAGGCATATTTTTTTTCTTTCTCAGTTGATTCACATAGTCAATATAGACAATCCCATTATTCACTACTATCCCAACCAAGACCAGCATACCAATTCCGGAGATTAAAGAAAGGGTTGTGCCGGTAATGAAGAGCATCCAGAGGACACCAATTGCCGCTAAGGGAACGGTAAAGAGGATGACAAAGGGGTCGCGAAAGGATTCAAACTGCCCGGCCATAATCATAAAGACTAAAATGACCGCAATCATTACCGCAAAACCAATATCCCGGAATGATTTCACCATCTCTTCGTAGGAGCCGGAGAGTTTAAACCTAAAACCTGGCGGTGGAATAATCGGCGCAATTGCCTTCTTCACCCTTTCCGCTAACCTTCCGGCCGATTGTCCAACCGCATTGGCGGTAATGGTAACAATCCTCTCGTTATTCTTATGCTCAATCGCCAAAGGACCAACCCCAGTGACTACTCGGACCAAACTACGCAGAGGAATCGCCCCGAAAGGACTGTTCACTGTCATCCCTAAAATTTCTGGCAGATAATCCCTCTGTTCTTTTGTCAATTGGACTAATATATCATACTCCTTACCTCCTGCCCGATATTTAGTTACCGTCTGTCCGGCAATCTGGGTGCGTAGGGCACTGCCAATCTGGTAAGGGGTGAGACCATACATAATAGCCTTTTGCCGGTCAACAACCATTTGTATCTCCAAACTCCCTTTCTCTCGACTTGATTTTATCTCCGTAACCCCTGGTATGGTCTCAATCGTCTGAATTATCAATTGGGTAAGGGAATCAGCAATTTTAAGGTCGTCTCCGGTGATTTCAATCTGGATTGGTGCCCCACCAAAAAATGTTGCCCTTCCCCTTGCCTCGCTTGAATAAAGGACCAATCCGGGTATCTCCTTTGCCTTCTCCCCGAGGTCTCTTTCAATCTCTTTTAGACTTCTTCGGGCGTTCTTTTTTAGAACCAAACCAATCTCCCCCGAGTTAGAACCGACACCACCAAAAACTGCTGAATAAATATTTGCTGCTCCCCCAACTTGAACCGATACCTTTTCCAAATCCTCTCCCCATTTTTCCATAAGGTGTCTCTCTAATTCTGAGATTGCCTGATTGGTTATCATCCAGTTAGAACCGACCGGCATTTCGGCAACGATTTCTGTATATCTTGTCTCCTGTGCCGGTGCGAATTCGGTCCCGATAAAAGGAACTAATGCCAGACTACCAAAGAAAAGAATTAAAATTAAGATAATCACTAATCGCCGGTGATTTATCGCCCAATTTAAAATTCTCCGATAAAAAGTGATGAGATTTTTGGAGAAGTCCAACCGCTTCTTTTCTCCCTCGGTTTTCACTTTTAGAAAACGACTGGTAAGCATTGGGATTAAGGTGAGCGCCACACCCAAAGAGGCAAGTAAAGAGAGAATGATTGCCCAGGATAATTCCCTAAAGAAGACCTGCATCATCCCCCGAAGCAAGAGCAGTGGGAAAAAGACAGCAATCGTGGTTAAGGTGGAGGCGGTAATTGCCAGAGAAACTTCATTGGCACCAATACTCGCCGCCGCCATTGGAGATTCTCCCCATTCCCGATGACGAAAGATTGCCTCAAAGACAACAATACCACAATCAACTACCATCCCTACCGCAATCGCCAAACCAGCCATAGAAAGGATATTAATCGTAAAACCAAAGGTGGCCATTAAGAAAAGGGCGAAGAAGACAGAGATGGGAATGGCAAAGGCAACAAAGAGTGTTGGTCGGAAACGACCCAAGAATAAGAAAAGGACAATAATCACCAAAATCCCACCAAGGAGGAGATTACGGACAACATTATTTACCGAACGTTTGATAAAGTCCGATGTGTCCCAAAAGATACCCAATTCCACACCCGAAGGCAAAGTCTCTTTAATCCTTTCTACCTCCTCCCGAACCGCATTGGCGACACTAATGGTATTGGCGTCCGAACGGCGCTGGATTGTCAAAAAAAGCCCACTCTTACCATTAATCCGAACCTCGGATTCCTTCTCTTCGGATGCCCAAGCAACCTTTGCTACATCCCGGACTAAAATCGGCACCCCGCCTTTATTACCAATTGGGGTATGGCTAATTGCCGATAGGTCATCATACTGACCAATCAGCCTTAAAATATACCGTTGGCTTCCGGTTGAGATTGTGCCGACCGGAAAGTTTAAGTTTTGAGACTTAAGGGCTAAGGAGAACTGGTCAGTAGTTATGCCGGCCGCGGCTAATGCCCTTAAGTCAACATCAATCTGAACCTGCCGTTTTGCGCCACCGGCGACACTAACCATCGCTACCCCAAAAACCCGCTGTAAAGCCCGGGCACAATCCTCGGCTATCTCCCGAAGTTGAGTCTCAGGAATCTCTCCGGATAAATAGAGTAAAACCACCGGCATTAGAGAAGTGCTCAATTTCAGGATATAAGGCTTTGAGGCATCACTGGGCAGGGTCGCTTGCACCATATCCAAGAGGTCCCGAACATCCGAAGACGCCGCATCAAGATTTGTCCCCCACTCAAAATCCAGAGTAATTACTGACACACCTTCCTGAGAACGGGACTTGATGGTTCGTAGGTTAGGAACGGTGCCTAACCTTTCCTCAATCGGATTCGTAATCTCTAATTCTACCTCCTCAGGACCGGCTCCGGGGTAGAGGGTAACGACAACAATCTGGGGTAGGGTGACATTAGGTAATAAGTCAATCTTCATCCGGCTCACGCCGATCATACCAAAGATAATTAAGCCCAAGGCAACCATAGCGGTTGCCACCGGTCTTCGGATGGCACTATCCGAAATCCTCATCTCTCCTCCACCACCCTTACCCGACCACCATCCTTTACCCTCTCTTTACCGACCGTGATTACCTTTTCGCCAACCTTCAAGCCAGAGCGAATCTCAATCAATTCATCGCCCAAAAGGCCAATTTCTACCTCCCGGAGATGAGCGGTCTCATCTTCAACAACAAAGACCCTTGGTTTTCCTTCAAGGAAGACCGCATTCAAGGGTAAGGCGATAACCCCTTCTTTCTCTTCTAAGACTAATTTTATCGCACAAGCCATACCAGGCAGGAGTTTCCTCTCAAAATTAGGAAGTGTAACCTCCACGGTTGCGGTTCGGGTTAATGGGTCTAAAATTGGCGAGATGTTACTCACCTTCCCCTCAAACGTCCGATCCGGATAAGCGGATAAGGTAACAATTGCCCGGCTATTCTTCTTCACGAATCGCAAATCCTGGTCGCTAATCGGCGCCTTCACCTTCACCCGCTCGGAGTAATTAGCAATGTTAGCGATTGGCGTCGTTGGTCCGACCATCTGTCCGACCTCAACATATACCTTACCAACAACTCCGGAAATCGGCGAAGGAACCGGACCTGGTTTGTAATCCATCCCCGGTATATCATTTAAGACATAGACAATCGCTTCTCCATCTTGAACCGATGAGCCTTCTGGTTTCTTAATCTCCGTCACCCGTCCGGTAATCTTAGAGAAAACTGTGACCTGCTCTTCTCCGGAGATTGTGCCAAAAAGGGTTAAGGTGCGGACAACCTTATGCTCTTGAACCGGCACGACCATTACCGTTGGCAATAATTCTTCTCTTTTCTCTCCTTTCCGCGAACAATGGAAAAGGAAGAGGAAAAGAAAAAAGAGCATTATTTCTTTTCTTCTCAGCATAGAAGCCTCCTAAAACTCACCCATTGCCCTTTTTAATTTTGCCCAAACAATCTGATAATTAGCCAGAGAACTCCAATAAGAAATCTGGCTTGAGGCGAGGGCAATCTGGGAATCTAAATACTCTAAGTTCGTAATGAGACCCGCCTCATAACTCTTCTCGGCCAGGGAAAGGGCCTCCTCGGCTAAGCGGAGATTTTTTTTCTGCAGGGCGATATTCTCCCATTCCTGATTGAGTGTATTGACCAAAGACGAGACCTCTAATTTAATTCCTTCCTCTAACAGTGCGAGGGCGATTTTTGCCTGTCGCTCCCGGGCCTGGGCTTGTTTTATTCTATTGTAATTAGAAAATCCGGTGAAGAAAGGCATTTGAAAACCGAGCGTCAAGTTCCAATCGGTTCCCCATTTATTCTCTAAACCAAGGGGCTTTTTGTAGTCATAATTCAACTGGCTGAAAAGCGTCGGTAGATTAGAAGTCAGCGCAATCTCTTTACCCAGGCGAGTAATCTTTATCGCGGAACGCAGTTGCTGAATCTCGGGACGTTTTTCCTGAGCCATTTTTTCTGCGGTTGCTAAATCAATCCGAACCGGATTAGAATCCAATTCTACAGAAAGAAAAACCGGGGTCTCTAAATCTAAACCAAGGGAAAGCAGTAAGGAATTTAAGGCGAGTTGGCGATTATTTTTCATCCGCAAAACCGAGGTCTCAACCTCCGCCAACTTCACCTCGGTGCGCAATAAATCGAGCCGACTGGCCAAACCCTTTTCGTAAAGTCGTTTTACCCGCTCCCAATGCCTTTGGAGTTGTTCCTTTGACTCGGTCAATAATTCCAATGTCTTCTGGGCTAAAAATGCCTGATAGAAACCCTCCACCACCGAAACCTTTACCGCCCCCTCGGTCGCCCTTAAATTCTCCTTTTCCATATCTAATGATAGACCGGCAATCCGATAGGCATTATAGAGTTTTCCCCAGGTGAAAAGGGTCTGTTGAATCGTTCCCCGAAGGAGATAATTATTTCGCACCCCCAGTTCCATTCCGAAGGTATCCC
Organism: uncultured bacterium; assembly: GCA_964425275.1. Taxonomy (GTDB): domain Bacteria; phylum Hydrothermota; class Tepidihabitantia; order Tepidihabitantales; family JBDRVQ01; genus CAYRLZ01. The sequence goes on from CAYRLZ010000031.1 coordinate 6,429, forward strand.
CACCAACAATCATTGGAATTGGTGGGGTAAAACCAATCGTCTCGCCGGTCGTTGGGTCAATCACCGGCAAAGGTAGATTCTCATAACGGGGAAAGACCATTGAGAACTTACTCACCCGGTCAAGCCGGTAGTAAGTTCCGGAAAGACTCATCTGGGGTAAAAGCGCGCCAAGAGCAATCCCCTTTCCCGCCATTGCCTCCTTTACCTTCTCTTTGGTCTGGGCGATGAGTCGGTTATTGGCCAGCGCCAGATTAATCGCCTTCTCCAAAGTGAGAAAAAGGGTATCAGAATAAACAAGGTTCAATCCCAAAAAGATAAATAACCAGAGACCAATCCGCCTCATCCTTCCACCCCCTTAAAGAATAAATCTTTTATCATTTCTTTCTCTCCCCTCAATTTACCGGTGAAGACCTGATAGATTAAACCAACATGAATCAGATGCAAGAAATAAAGAGCCGCGAGTTCGGGATTAGTTGTCCGGAACTCCTTTCTCTCCATACCCTCTCTGATGATTTGGGCAATTAACCGCACCATCTCCTTCACGCGCGGAAACACCTCTCTCCTCACCCTTTTCACAATCTTTTCCGCCACATTGATATTCTCAATGGAAAAGAAAGAGGGAAGTCCTTCGCTCTTCGCCAGATTAGAAAGCCAGGTATCAAAAATCCTTTCTAATTTCGCCTTTGGGGGGTCCGGACCCTTCTCAACCATTTTGAGAAATGAGATGCCTTCTTCAATCTTCTGGGTAAAAAGGGCAAGGTAGATACTCTCTTTATCCGAAAAGTAGAGATAAACCGTCCCTTTTGCCACCCGCGCGGCGCGGGCGATATCATCAATGCGGGTTGGGAAAAAGCCCTTCTTCAAAAAAATCCCTTCCGCCGCTTTCAAGATCACTTCTCTTTTTGACTGACTGGTCAGTTTCATAAAAATATGATAATAAAAAATTTAGAAAAGTCAACCACAAAGTTTTCGCGTGGTTTTAAATTCCGAACGACTCACCAAAAAATTTCTTTTAACCGCTCAATTACACTCCTCTCGGGTGAAAGCCCTTATCGGATATCCTGCCAATTCTAACCGAACCCTTGTCATGAAAAATCTCTCTCATGTTTTTACCTCCTTTTGTTGGTTTAAATTCAATCCCCAAACTTTGAATAATTTTTTCTTTTGCGACTCAAATCTTAACACCCATCCCATACCTAGACTTTCCTCTTAAAAATTAAATTCAATTTGCCCGCAATGGCAGATAACGTTCCCAGCATAAAAGAAGTCCTGAGCGATAGCGAAGGATTTGGGTGAGTGCCGTAAGGCACGAACCTTTTATGCTGTGTTAGGCGATGTGGTGGCTTATTATTACAATATTTCTCCATAATCTACCTCAATTCCATCGTCAACTT
>CAYRLZ010000032.1:0-10006 GCA_964425275.1 uncultured bacterium
AATCAGGATAGAGAAGATTATTAAGTTCTTCTGGTGAATTCTTACTCAGGTAATAATATCGCAAATTAGGTGGCAATCTATCCAGAGAATCCAGAAAATCTGGGCTAAATCCCCTTGCCCAAATAATAGAACTTAAAATTATAAGAAAGATAAACCTCCTCATCCTATAATATTTTTATAAAAAATCCTTTCTCTGTCAACTATCGCCAGGTCGTTAAGACCCTGGAAAAATAAGAGAGACATCTATTTTTTTGAAATATCTGGATTATTATATTATAATAGTATAGAAGTAAAAATTGGACGGCCGTTTTTCTTAAAACTTCATCTATAATCTAAATTATATGGTCCAAGTTCTCAAAAACAAGTGCAGTCTCTTTTTTCATCAGTTAAATTTTTCTAATCGCCGGTTTTGTGAAATAGACATACAAGGTCCAGAGAAAGACAACAATTCCTCCACAAGCGGTGGCAACCGACGCTCCAAATCTTTGAGCAATTGCTCCGGCAAAGAGGCTGCCGATTGGAAACATCCCCATAAACATTATCACATAAAATGCCACCACCCGTCCCCGTAGATTATCCGGAACAACCTCTTGAATTATTGTATTCACGGTAACATTTTGCATAATGACACAAAGCCCCAGACCGAATAGAAGAATTAAAGATAGGAGATATATCTTAGAGTAGGAGAAAATTAGAATAAGGAGGGAGAAGAGAAAACTGGCAAAAACGATAATCTTCCCTTTCCTTAAATGGCTTCCTAATGTCGCCAAAATTAAAGCACCGGAGAGTGAGCCTAAACCGATGCCGGACATCAGATAACCATAGCCCTTCACCCCAACTTTTAAGATATCCCGGGCAAAAACTGGAATTAGGGTCAAATAGGAAACCCCAAAGACACTAAAGACCCCGGTCATTAAAATGAGAAAGAAGATGGGTCGGTTATTCAAAATATACTGGAATGCCTCCTTTATATCCTGGGCAAAAGAACTATTTTTATCAAAGGGGTAGGATGTAGTTCTTATCAGATAAAGTCCGAAAATGACTGGTAAAAAACTTAAACCATTAAGAAAGAAACAACCCGCCACTCCAATACTACCAATCAAAATACCGGCAATCGCTGGACCAATAATCCTTGCCAGGTTGAATATGAAGGAATTTAGGGCAATAGCATTCAAAAGGTCTTCGCGCCCCACCATCTCAACCACAAACGACTGCCGGCCTGGGGTATCAAAGGCAAGGGTGATTCCCGCCACTGCCTCAATAAGTAATATCTGCCAGACCTTAATCAATTTAAGATAGACGAGCAAGGCAAGGATAAAGGCGAGAAGGGTTAAAATTGATTGGGTGAAAATGATTAGGTTTCTTTTCTGGACCCGGTCAGCAAAGGCACCACCCAAAAGCGACAAAAGGAAAATCGGTATTGAACCAATAAAGGCAACCAAACCTAAAATAAAAGGTGAATTTGATAACTGTAAGACGAGCCAACTGCGGGCAACATTCTGTAGCCAGGTTCCACTCAAAGAGATTATCTGTCCGAACCAGAAGAGGCGGAAGTTATGATGCCTTAAAGCGACAAAGGTCTTGGGCAGAAAATTTGGTCGGCCCTCTCTCTTCACAAGACCAAATTATAATCAATTTTTTAAGAAAGTAAACCCAAGGATACAATTGTTACGAATTGGTTGTTAGTCTAAAACTATCTTAGCCGCTCTTTTATCATCCGGGCAACCTTTCGCCCGGAGAGAAACATCCCACCAAAGATTGGTCCCATCCTCGGTCCACCAAAGACGGTATTGGCGGACATACCGCAGACAAATAGATTGTGATAAACCTCCTTCGTATTTTCAACAATTGTCCTCTCCCCAACCTCGGCCCACATCGGCTGCTCACCGACAATCCCCCCGGTGGCGGTAAATAATTTCTTACCAATCTTTTTTTCAATAATTCTCGTTATCTCGGCACTATGTCCGGTAGCATCAATCACAAATTTTGACCGGACCGATACCGGGTCAACATGGAGATTTGCCAGCTCAACACTTGCCCAGTTAATAACCGCCCCGCAAACCTTATCGTCTCTTATTAAAACATCCTCAACGGTAATGAGATTAAAAATCTTACTCCCCGCTTTGATGCATCTTGCCATAAGAATCCCGAGGGTCAAGAGGGCATCAGCAACAAAGTAATCTCTTTCATACGCTTTAACCTCTATCCCCAGTTCATCAAAAATCTCCTTCGCCTCAGGTTGAATCACAATCTGGTTAAACATCATCCCACCACCCGGCATCCCACCACCCGGACGCAATCCCCTTTCAAAAATCACCGCCTTTATATTTTCCTTCCCCAAATAATAACCAGCGGTTAGGCCCGAAGGACCAGCACCGACAATTATCACTTCGCTTTCCAATGCCCCCCTTAATTTTTCCAGATAAGTATCAATTATCGCTCGGGTGATTTTTATTTCATCAAGCATATATCAATTACTCTCATCTTTCTTTTCATCTCGGTCAATTGGCTTTTTTACCAGACATAGGCAATAATTTCACCACCAACCTTCTGCTCCCTTGCCTGTTTATCAGTCAGAAGTCCTTTGGGGGTTGATAAAATGGCAATCCCTAATCCACTGGCTACCTTTGGTATCTCCTTGTATCCCGTATATTGCCTGCGGGAGGGTTTTGAGACCCTTTTCATACCAGAGATTACCGATTTACCGTCTAAGGTATATTTTAATAAGATAGCAATCTCTTTTTTAACACCCTCACCAACAACCTGGAAATTATTTATATAACCTTCTTCTAAGAGAATCCGGGCAATCTCTGATTTTATCTTGGAGTAAGGGATTTTCACTTCGGTCTTTTTTGCCATCAGGGCATTACGAATTCGCGTCAAGAAATCAGCAATGGCATCCATTTTACCTCCTACCAGGTTGCCTTTCTTACACCGGGGATTTCCCCGCGCAGTGCCAGTTCTCGGAAGCAGAGCCGACAGAGCCCAAATTTTCTTAAATAGGCCCGAGCCCGGAAACAACGTTGGCAGCGAAGTTTCTTCCGCACCCGAAATTTTGGCTCCCGACTCGCCTTAACAATTAAACACCTTCTGGCCATTATCTCCTCCGAAAAATCATACCCAATTCTTCTAATAAGGCCCGCGCCTCATCGTCTCTTTTCGCCGTCGTCACAAATGCGATATCCATCCCGAAGACCTTTTTCACCTTTGCCACATCTAATTCCGGAAAGATTAACTGCTCCGATATGCCTAAATTATAGTTTCCCCGACCATCAAATGAATCCGGGTCAAACCCCCGAAAATCTCGGATGCGTGGGCAGGCAAAATTTAAAAACCGGTCTAAGAATTCATACATCCGGTCTCGCCTTAATGTAACCTTAACACCAATCGGCATCCCTTTTCTCAATTTAAATGCAGAAACCGCCCTTCTAGCGCGGGTGATTAATGGCTTCTGCCCGGTAATTAAAGCCAATTCCTCGGATATTGTCTCTAAAATCTTTGGGTCACTGACCGCCTCACCAGCCCCGACATTTATCACAATCTTTTCCAACTGAGGCACTTGGTGAAGATTTTTATAACCAAATCTCTTCATCAAGATTTTACGAATCCGCTGGCGATATTCTTCCTTTAATCGGGAAGGGAGGCTTTTCTTTTTTTCAACAACAACCTCTTCTTTTTTCTCTTTCGCTTCTTTTGCCATCTTAATCAATTATTTCATCACATTCCCTACACTTTCTTACCCTTCTCCCCTCTACGACTTCCCTTTTCACCTTAACCAAATTTCCGCATTTTGGGCAGACGAGAATGAGATTGGAAACATCAATTGGTTGTGGGATATCAATAATTCCGCCTGGTTTATCCGCTCCGGTTGGTCGCCGGTGTCTCTTCGCTAAGTTCACCCCTTCAACCAAAAACCGAATCCGGTCATCTTCCCTCAGGACTTTTAGAATCTTTCCCCGCTTTCCCTTCTCTTCACCACTTCTTACCTCAACAATATCACCTTTTTTAAGATGGGTCTTCATAAAATACCTAACCTTATTAGGAAATTCATTATCATTTCATATTTAATCATACTACCTCACTGGCTAAGGAAATAATCTTTGTGAAGGCTCTTTCCCGTAGTTCCCGAGGCACCGGACCAAAAATCCTGGTTCCCTTTGGTTCTCCCTTCTCATCAATCAAGACACAGGCATTATCATCAAAGCGGATATAAGAAGCGTCGGAACGGCGGTATTCTTTTCTTTGACGGATAATCACCGCCCGTGCCTTATCACCGGGCTTTATCGGTGATTGCGGGACAGCATCTTTTATCGTAACGATAATCACATCACCAATTCTTCCATACCGGCGCTTGGAACCACCTAATATCTTTATCGCCATCGCCTCTCGGGCTCCGGTATTATCCGCAACCACCAAACGGGTGAAATCCTGAATCATATTAAAAAATTGACTTCTTTTTCACAACTTTCTTAGCACCCGCCATCGTTTCAATTTGGAAAGTGGACGGGTTTCCTCAAGCATTACCCGGTCACCTTTTTTACATTCATTCTTTTCATCATGGGCATAGAGACGGGTTCGTTTTCTTATATATTTTTTATATTTGGGGTGTTTCACCAATCGGGCAATCTCCACCACCACCGTTTTATCCATCTTATCCGACTTAACCGTTCCGATAACTATCTTTCTATTTCCGGGCATATTCTCGCTCCCAGTTCTTGACCTTCTCTTTTGTATAACCTCTTTCTTTGAGAATGGTTAAAAGCCGGGCGATGTCCCTTTTTATCACCCGTAACCTAAGGGGGTTGGGTAAAGTCTCAATAACCTTCCGCATTCGGAGATTAAAATATTCCTCTTTCAAATCACCGTATCTTTTCAAAAGTTCCTCATCGGTTAACTCACGGAGTTCAGATGGTTTCATAAGTCATTTCCTCCCGTTTTAGGATTCGGGTCTTACAGGGCAATTTGTCACTGGCCAGTTGGAATGCCTGAATTGCCTCGGCCTCGGGAATTCCTTCTAATTCAAAGATAACCCGACCCGGTTTTACGACGGCTACCCAGAATGCTGGGTCACCTTTTCCTTTTCCCATTCGGGTCTCGGCGGGCTTTTTAGTAACCGGCTTATCAGGAAATACTCTCACCCAGAGTTTTCCGGTTCTCTTTAGATATCGGGCAATCGTCATTCTTGCCGCTTCAATCTGTTGGCTTGTGAGCCAGACGGGCTCTAATGCCTGAAGACCAAATTCTCCAAAGTCTAATTTATTAGCCGCGGTTGCCTTTCCTTTTCTCCGACCCCGGTGCTGCTTTCGATACTTTACCCTTTTCGGCATCAACATCGTCTATCCCCTCTCCTCGGGTGTAATCTCACCCTTATAAATCCATACCTTGACACCGATTGTTCCGTAGAGCGTCTTTGCTACCTCACAGGCGTATTCAATATTGGCTCGGAGGGTATTAAGTGGAACCCTACCGGCTCGCCACCATTCGCTACGGGCAATTTCGGCACCAGCTAACCGTCCCCCAATTTGCACCTTTATCCCCTTAGCCCCGAGGCGCATTGCGGAGGCGAGCGCCTTTTTTATTGCCCGGCGGTAGGCAACCCTTTTTAAAATCTGTTCCACAATACTCTTAGCCACTAACCGGGCATTCAATTCCGGAACCCGCTCGGTCTCAATATGAATATCAACCTCTTTTTTTGTTATCGTTCGGAGTTCCGCCTGTAAAGATTTTAATGTGTCCTTTCCCCGACCGAATATCACCCCGGGTCGGGCGGTATGGATTATCACCGTAACCTTATTCGCCACCCGAAGAATCTCAATATCAGCAATCATCGGGTCAACCGCTTTTGTTGGGTCTTGGGCATCGCTGTATTTTCGGGTCTCAATATATTTCCGGATTTTAATATCCTCCAAAAGATTTTCTCGGTATTCCTTATCCGCAAACCACTGCGATTTCCAATCTTTGGTGATTCCCAACCTAAAACCTAACGGATGTGTCTTCTGTCCCATATCTATCCTTTGGTTGCTACCTTTATCTTAATATGAGTAGTGCGGTGCTTGTAGAAATTGGGCATTCCTCTCGGACCGGCACGCCACCGCTTATAAGAAGGCCCCTGACCACAGATTGCCTCCTTCACATAAAGGTCCTCTTCTTTCAGGCGGGCCTTTCCGGAGAGATAGATGGCATTCGCCACCGCTGACTTTAAGGTCTTAATGACAAAAATTTTTGTCCGCTGTTTTCGCAGAAAGGTAAGAATATTCAAGGCCTCAGGGACCGATTTCTGACGAATGAGCATAAGGATTCGGTTTATCTTCTTAGGCGAGACCCGTTGGTAGCGGCTTATTGCCCAGCTCTCCATTATTTCTTCCTTATCTCTTCCTCGGGCTTCTTCTCTTTCCTTTGTCCGGAGTGAGCCCGAAAAGTTCGGGTTAAAGCGAATTCGCCTAATTTATGACCAACCATTCTCTCGGTAATATAGACGGGTAAAAATCGGTTTCCGCAGTGAATGGCAATCGTATGACCAACAAATTCGGGGGGAATCGTGCTCCGTCGGGCATAAGTCTTGATTACTCGCTTCTCACCCCTTTCGTTCATCTTCTGAATCTTCGCCAATAAATTCTGGTCAATATAAGGACCCTTTTTTGTTGACCGACCCATAGTTAATAAACCTCGCTCATTGCTGAAACCCTGTATTTCTCCTCTTAATTATATAACGGTCAGAAAATTTCCCTCGCCTTCGTGTCTTCTCTCCCTTAGCCAACTTGCCCTTCTCGGAACAAGGGTGTCTTCCTCCGTGCGACCGTCCTTCACCACCACCCAGTGGGTGGTCAATCGGATTCATCGCCACCGCCCTCGTCCTTGGTCTTATCCCCATATGTCTTTTTCTTCCGGCCTTACCAATAGAAATATCCTTATGCTCGGGATTGGAGACCCGGCCAATTGAGGCAAAACATTGGAGTGAGAACTTCCTTATCTCACCGGAGGGAAGTTTCACCACAGCATAATCCTCTTCTTTGGCTAAAATTTGACAGGCAGTGCCCGCCGAACGGGCGCAATAGGTATCTCGCTGGGGATAGAGTTGAAGATTGTGAACTTCCACCCCAACCGGTATAAAACGGAGGGGCATAGCATTACCTATCCGAATTGGACAATTCTCCTTTTCGCTGGCGATTATCTCACTGCCCACCTTTAGCCCATCCGGGGCAAGGATATAGCGATATTCACCGTCTTTATAGAGAACTAAGGCAATCCGAGCGGAGCGGTTCGGGTCGTATTCAATAGAAACAACCCTTGCTGGAATGTCTCGTTTGTCGCGCGCGAAGTCAATGATTCGGTAAAACCGCTTTTCCCCACCACCGCGGTATTTAGCCGTAATCACCCCTTGATTGTTTCTCCCACCGGTCTTTCGTTTGGGTAGGCAAAGCCGCTTATGCGGTCTTTTGGCCGTTATCTCCTCAAAGGTAGAAACCGTATAGAAGCGACGACTACTGGTTGTTGGTCTATATTCTTTAATCCCCATCCTACACCTCTAAACTCTCAATCCTCTCGCCTTCTTTGAGTGTCACGATGGCCTTTTTCCACTGCTCAGTCCTTCCCGTAAAAACGCCCATTCGCCTTGGTTTCCCCTTCATATTCATCACCCTTACCTTTTTCACCTTCACCTTAAAAATATTCTCCACCGCCTTCTTAATCTCAATCTTATTAGCCCCTCTAAGCACCCGAAAGGTATACTGACTATATCCCTTCAATCGCGTTGCCTTTTCGGTTGAGAGTGGTTTAATTATTATCTCGCGTGCTGTCCGCATATTAAAAATTTATCCTTTATTGCTATCTTCTTTACCAAAAAACTTTTGGATAAGTTGTTGCAGACCGGATTGGGTAAATATTATCCGGTCAGACACCAAAACCTCATAGGGATTTACATCCTTTGCCAATTTCACCTCTAAATTCTTTATATTCCGACTGGCTAACTTCAAATCCCTTACCAAATCTGCCAGGAGTAAAAGGCAAGTAAGTCTTGGGAGACCCAAAGATAAATTTTTGAGAATATTGGCTATCTCTCTGGTTTTAGGTTGGGGTAAAGAGAAGTCTTCCAGAAAGAGAATCTCATTCTTCTGCATCTTAAAAGAGAGGGCGGAGAGCAGAGCTTTCCTTTTCTTGGCCTTTGGTAATCGGTAATGATAATCCCGGGGCTTTGGACCAAACACCTTCCCACCACCGACCCAGAGGGGCGAACGGCGCGAACCATGTCTTGCCCGGCCGGTATGCTTTTGGGCCCAGGGCTTTCGACCACCACCCCGCACCTCGCCTCTGGTTTTAGTTGATGCCGTGCCCTGTCTCTGGTTAGCCAAATAGTTCCGGCAGACCTCCCAGAGAAGTCCTTCATTAACCACAGTGTTAAAAATCGTCTCCGGCACTTCAATCTCACCTTTCACTTCACCAGTAATTGATAAAAGATTAGCCTTCATACTTTTTATTTAATCTTATGCCCCTTTTGTGGCTTCTCTTCCACTTTTTTAATAAGCAACAATCCATTTCTTCCGCCGGGAAGCGCTCCTTTTATGAATAAGAGATTGGCATCCTTTTCTACCTTTACCACCTTTAAGTTTTTAACCGTTACCTTTTCAACGCCGTAGTGGCCGGGGAGTGTCCGGCCTTTCCAGGGATGTCCCGGCGAACTCCCAGAGCCAACCGAACCGATGCGGCGGTGGGACATTGAACCGTGAGAAGCCGGACCACCGGCCCAACCCCATCGCTTCACACCACCCGCAAAACCTCTCCCTTTTGTCCAGCCGGTGACCGTCACCAAATCACCCTCCTTTAATACCTCCACCGTTACCCGGTCTCCCACATTATATTGGAAAGATTCATCAGCGCGGAATTCTTTTAGCACCCTTAAAAGGGGAGGATTTTTTTGAGACGCAAAAAAGAGTTTCTTTATCGCCTCGCGATAGGCGGTATCTTCTGATAAGCTCAATAGCCGGTCTCTTTCTTCCTCGGTCATAGCACCTCTAAAAATAAGGAGTTTTCTTTGGGCATCGTATCTTATCCGTTCAGCCAGTTCCTCAGGAAACTGAATTTCTCTCGGCAACTCATTTAGTGGCTCGGAATTTGATTTTAATAAATGGCCGGACATTGGTCGATTCACCTTTTTCGTCTCTTCAAACCCAAGTTGGTAGGCATTATAACCATCTTTCGCCAACGATTTTTTCTGGACAACAAAACAGGGTCCAGCCCTAACAACCGTGCAAGGAATCATCTCCCCTTCCTTAGAAAAGACTTGGGTCATCTTTATCTTTCGGCCAATCAGCATATCCTACCTTTTATCGCTATCATCGTTCTTTTTATCGCCGTAATCATCTTTTATCTATACCGCCTTTATCTCGACCTCAACACCGGCTGGGATTTCCAGGCGCATCAAGGCATCAATCATATCCGAGGTGGCATTAGAGATTTCAATCAGCCGTTTATGAACCCGAAGTTCAAACTGCTCCCGGGACTTCTTATCCACATGAGGGGAGCGCAATACCGTATAGAGTGAACGTTTCGTCGGCAGGGGGATTGGACCACAAACCTTAGCGCCCGTTCTCCTTACTACCTCAATAATCTCTTTCGCCGAGACGTCTAAAAGCCTATGGTCGTAGGCCTTTAACTTAATCCTTATCTTCTCACTCTCTTTCATAATTCTCGTAAACTTTTATTATAATTAAAATTTCTATAATGTCAACTACATTTTTTTACAAGCGTTAACCGAGACCGTGACTACTCTAAAACAGCCGGACTTCCCAAAAACTTTTATAAAGCCACTTCTTTAAGTAGGATAAGGGTTGATTTGTGGTTAAAAGGACTTAAAGATAATCCCGTCGGAAATTAAAAAGAATTAGACGCTCAATTAGAGAGAGAATTAAACAGAGGATTAGACCGAGAATTACTAACTCCATTACTCAGAGAATTACGCTAACAATTAGACAGAGAATTAGCCCTTCAGTTAGAAAGAGAAATAGTTAGA
>CAYRLZ010000033.1:0-4155 GCA_964425275.1 uncultured bacterium
AATTGTTCTATCAATTTTGGTGAAAGATTGGGTCTTTTTGTTTGGTATTCTCCTTTATCGTCAAAGACCATTGTCAGACTGCCGGAAGAATGCTTTTTTGGGTTATTCGGTTCCGGGTAGAGATAGAGAGGAAAGAGATAAGTGATTCCCTGTTGACCCGATAAGACATGACCTTCAATAATCTTATCACCAACGAATGCGTAATTATATTCACCCATTGAATATCTTTTGGAGAGGATTAGCCCCAAATTCTTCTCCACCATATGGCGCATAACATCCTTGCGGGTCCGCCAAACCACAGAATCATGAAAATAAATGTATCTAATATCAAAAGGTCGGTAGAGAATTTTTGTAAAATAGTTTTCCCAGTCTTTAACCGCCATAAGCTCCTTCCTTGCTTTTGATACTCGCCACATATAGTTTTCTTTTAACCGCAGCCCTTGTTTAATGAATTCATCGGTTAACTCCTTATTTCTAAATGTCATTATTCGTGCTTTTAAGGAATCTTTATTAAAATCAATTACAAAGTGGTCCCTTGCAGTAATAATGCCAGTTACATTGAGAGAGAAGATATCGTTAACTTTCCAATATTTCTCATATCTTCTTTCCCCTTTTTCCTCTTTTTGAGCAAGGAAATAATAGGGCGTTTTGGGAATAATTTTTCGCCATTTGATTGTATTAATGTCATTGCTGGAAAGAAAATTATATTTCTTTTCTCTTAATCCCCAAATTTCTGAATGATAAACCTGACAACCTTTCTTGTCTCGTTTCTTGATGAATATGCCAATTGCCACTCCCTGCTTAATGTCAAATACATTTTCATCTTTTGAACCATCCGGACATTTCTCCTTTTTTAAACTATTACCGTGGAGGTCAAGAATATAAATTTCGTTAAATGTCTTCATCAGGGATTGGCGCATTCCCCGAAAGGTTGGATTGTCAAGGTAACTATGATTGGTGATGAAACCTAATACCCCTTCGCCCGCTTGGGCTATCTTCCACTGGGCAAAGTGGATGAATTTGACATAGTCATCCTGTAACCATAATTTTTTCTCCTTTAACTGTTTGCCATCTACCTTATAATAACTCTGAACTCCATTCTGGTCCTCTTTTAGGAATTTGACCATTTCCGGTTTCATATTTGCCGAGATGCCGGAGTATGGCGGATTGCCTAAAATGACCAGAATCGGCGTTTCCTTTTTGACCTTGCCGGCCTGATGCGATTCTTCCGAAAGCGACCTCAATCCCGGTATCTCCATCTCGGCCAGCCCCTCCATTTCCAGGGTATTGGTGAGATAAAATTTAAACCGGTCCTCTTCCTGTAGTCTGTAACCCAGTTCATTAAGGAGAAAAGCCATCCGCAGATGACCAACCGCATAGGGCGCCATCATCAGTTCAAAGGCATAGAAGTTTTTAAGGATGTGCTCTTGGATAAAATTTTTCCTGCCGCCTTCGCCATATTTATTAACAAACTCCTCTACCGCCAATTTGACCGCCTCGGCCAAAAAGGAGAGTGTTCCGGCAGCGGGGTCAAGAACAGTTACACCGGTATTGGCAAACCCATCTGGTTTTTTGAAATATTCTTTCAGGATGCTATGCAATGACCGAACAATGTAGGAAACCACCGGTTCCGGTGTATAATAAACCCCTCTTTTTTCCCGGGTTTCTGGGTCATATTCCGCAAGGAAGGTTTCATAGAAATGGACAACCGGGTCTTTGCCCTTTCCTTCGTTGAAATACTGGTGGAGAATTTTATTAACATCAGTAACCGCTAAGACCTCGGCGATGTCATCAACAATCCATTCCAATGGTTTCGGGAGGTCGCCCAAAGAGATGAATTGAAATATATCACGCAAAATGCCAATCGTATGCGGAATTTTATCATAGGCCAGTTTACGGTTGAATCCCTCGGTGGAACGGGTGCGGGCAGCAAAAAGTCCATAGGTAAGAGTCTGAGAATAAAGGTCAGCAAATCCTTCCGGCGTAAGGTCGCTAATTAAATATCTCCGGAAGGCTTCGTAGAAACCGGTCAGAGGGCTTTTCTCTCGGGCTTCTTCTTTTAACTGCACAAGCACGACCTCATCGCGTATGAATCGGGTCCGCTTCGCTAGTTCCTTTGCCAGAGTTTCCGCATCATGGACTTTGGGTAAGGAAAAGGAAAAGAATCTTTCCAGTAAGGCAAGAAAACCCGCTTCATTCTCAACCGGCGGAACAGTTCTGAGTTTATGGGCAGTAAATGGTCTACCGATAAGAACTCCGTCTATCTTATTACCATTCCGATAAAGCCGGAATTCAAAGAAGTTGGTTAAAATTAAGTTGGAAAAGGTGTGGCGATATCGTTTTACCTGTTCGCTTTCTTCTATTCGGTCTAAATGTTCAATGGTTGGTGCTTTGGCTTCAATATAGCCGACGATATGCTGTTTACCATCCCATACCCGGAAATCAGGATTACCGGCTTCGGTTTTCTTCGGTAGTGGGGTTATCTGGATTTCTCCTTTTCCAACCAATTTTGCTGCCCCTTGTAATAAATCCACCAGAATTGGGTAAAAACTTTCCTCCCGCGCATCACCTCGATTGAGAAGTTCAAGAATCTTTTTTAGGTATTCCTTTAACATAATTTTGTTTATCTTTTCCCCCTTCGCTCTTCCTGGCTTCTTACTCCATAGTGTTTCATCAGAATTGACTCCAGTTGGCTCGGCATAACTTTTTTTAAGAAGACCGCCAACTTCTCGGAGAAAGGACCGACGAGATAACGAAAACGGGGAGAGGGGTCGTTTATTATCTCCTCTAAAAGGAGGGCAATCTTTTCGGGCGGGAAGCCATTCCTTTCGTCATTTTCAATTGCGGACAAAGCCCGAGCAAAATCTTCTTGATAGACCGGATTCTTTTCTGACTCAATTGTCTTTTGCCGATTGGCGGTGAATTGGGTTTGGAAATCACCCGGTTCAATCAAAACGACCTTAATCTTAAATTTCTTCACTTCCATCCTTAATGCCTCGCTCAGACCCTCAATGGCAAACTTGGTGGCACTGTATAGACCTTGATAGGGGAGACCAATTAGGCCGGCAATGGAACTGATGTTGACGATTAAACCGGATTCCTGTTTTCGCATAATCGGTAAAGAAGCCCGCAAGACCCGCAGGACACCAAAGAAATTGGTTTCAAATTGTCTTTTTGCCTCCTCAATCGTTGTATCTTCAATCGCGCCCGCGATGCCAAACCCGGCATTATTCACTACCACATCCAACCGCCCTTCTTTTGCGACTAAATAACTGATGCCTTCTTGGACAGATTTATCGGAATTGACATCCATCGGGAATATCTCAAGAAATCCGGAGTTTGTCGGTTTTCTTAGCGGGTGGGTAATTTTCCTACTTGTGCCGTAGACCGAGTATCCTTTATTGGCTAAATGTTCGGCACAGGCCTTACCAATCCCGGATGATACCCCGGTAATTAAGACAATCTTTTTATCCTTCTTCATAGTTTTTCTTAAATAATTCCGACATCTCTCTTTTCTTTTGGTGCTTTTTTACTAAGAAGTTCAACTTCGGTGGGGATAGGGGCATCTCCTAAACTGGATAGTTAGATACCTCTTCGGCAAGGAGATAGGATGGAAAGGAAAAGAGAGAGATTGGGATGAGTGCCATTATTCTTTTTGGCGGAGGCGTGTAGGAATCGAACCTACCCCTCTCCTTTTGGGAGAGGAACCGGATTTGAAGTCCGGCAAGCACACCAGCACTCGTCCGCCTCCGAACCTCAATTATAAAAGAAATCATCTCCAAAGTCAAGCCCCCAGTCACTGAAGTTTCCTATCCGTATCTAAATAGGACCCTAAATAGGGCTCTTTATAGGAAAGAGAATAGAACACCCAATAGCACTCCCAATAGGGCGGAGAATAGGATTCCCAATAGGAAAGGGAATAGGACGCTCAGTAGGATAGAGAATAGAATTACCAATAGGGAAGATAATAGAATAGCGAATAGAATTCCGAATAGGCAAGAGAATAGGGTAGAAAATAGGGCATTTAATACCATACCCAATAGCACCCCCTGTAGCACTCCCCCCTTCAAAAAGAAAAATTCCCTCTTATGCTGGGTGGATTGGTCAGAATAAAAGCGGTTAGGTCTTTTTAATTAGTTATTATCTTCTCTCATT
>CAYRLZ010000034.1:0-13248 GCA_964425275.1 uncultured bacterium
TGGGGCGTTTTTTTATCCAAATGGTTTCTGAATACCATAAGGGAATACCAGGAAAATATTACTGACAGTAATATTTTTTAAGCCCGATTTTTTGTATTAAGTGATTGAATATACAAAACTTAGGGGATTTTCCCTTAAAGATAGGGGGTGGTATAGGGGGTGCTATTCGGGATGGTATTAAATGCCCTATTCTATATCCTATTCTCCTGCCTATTCGGAATTCTATTCTCTACCCTATTCTCTTGCCTATTGGTAATCCTATTCTCTATCCTATTGAGCGTTCTATTCTCTATCCTATTGGGGGGTCTATTCTCGGTCCTATTGGGGATGCTATTCTCTTTCCTATAAAGAGCCCTATTCAGAATCCTATTATTGGTTTCATTCTCATCGTAGTAAAGGTAATATCCAGTGATTCTAATGGATAGAAGTTTCCTGTGGGGAAACCTTTTTATCAGGTCATTTTGCCTTTAAGTTTTTGATTTTACATGACTTATCGGATTTTTCCTTTCTTTTAGGGTATCGTTCTCTCTATGCCTTGTATCTCTCCTTTACTCCTATGGGGGATGGTATTAAATGCCTTATTCTCTTTTCTTTCTATCCTGGGCAATATTTTGGATGGGCGGTTGGTTATCAGTCGCTTCTTCTTAAATGAGGAAGATTAGGGCAACGCCGGTAATGGCGACGACTGTTCCCAAAATTGCCCGGAGGGTAATCCGCTCCTTAAAAATCCAATGGGAAAGGGGGATTAAAATAATCGGCGGAAGGGCCATTAGGGTTGAGGCGATACCAATATAGGTATTTTGGATAGCAACGAGTGATAACCAGACACCAAGGAATGGTCCGAGTAGCGCACCGCCAAACATTGTTAATGCCCCTTTTTTATCGCTCAGTTTTTCTAATGTTTTGCCGACCGTTCCTTGAAGAAATGGTATAAGCCAGATGGTAATTGTGGCACTTAATAATCTAATCAGATTTCCCGAAAATGGAGAGAAATTATTTCCTAACCCTTTTTTAGAGAGAAAAAGCCCCAATGTCTGACAGCCCGAGGCACCCAGACCAAGGAGGATACCTTTTAAGTAAGGGTCTTTTTTCTGGTCGTTATTTTTCTGTCCGGAGATTACCCAAGCGATTCCGGATAGGGTGATAATAATCGCCAGGATTTTGGCCGGACCTAAAATTTCTCTTAAAAAAAGCCAGGCGATGATTGTTCCAAAGATTGGTGCCAAAGACATTAAAAGCATTGTCACCCGTGGCCCATTGATAACGAATGCCCGGAATAATAATGTATCTCCGATGGTAAAGCCGATAAAGCCCGATAATCCTAACCAGAACCAATGAGCCGGAGCTGCATTGGGCAGGGGCTTGCCAAATATGATTAAGTGGCAAAGGATGAATAAGAATAAGGCAAGGGTTAATCGTAAGCGATTGGTGGCATTGGCGCCGATTTTTCGGGAGGCGATGGTGAAGAGAATTGAACCAAAAGACCAACAGAGGGCAGTGCCTAATGCGGCCAGTTCTCCTACACTAATCTTCACCGTTATTTTTGATTGGGTTAACTCCGGCTATTGCTCCGGGAGTTGACTTAGTTCAATTAACACACCGCCGCTCGCCCGGGGATGGATAAAGCCAACTTTGGTTCCGTGGGCACCGGTTCTTGGGCTCTGGTCAATCAGTTTCACTCCGGCGGTGCTGAGTCTGGTCAATTCCGAGGCGAGAGCGTCAACTTCAAAACAGATGTGATGGAGTCCGGGTCCCCGCTCTTCTAAGAATTTTTGGATGGTTGAATCCAAAGAGAGTGGCTCGACCAATTCAATTCGGACTTCACCAATTGGGATGAAACCGACTCTCACCCCTCTTTCTGGCACCTCTTCAATATCGGTCAATTTGAGCCCAAGTTTCTCTTCATAGAATTGGGCGGCTTCGCTAATGCTTCTTACCGCAATGGCGATGTGATTGATTTTTTTAATCATAAGCACTTCCGGGCTAAATAGCGCTGTTTATCATAGTCGCCGAATTCGGCACGTAGGGCATCGGAAATCTCTCCGACCGTTGAGCCGGCCCGCACGGCTTCAATTATCGGTGGCATTAGGTTATCATGGCCGCGGGCAACCTGACGGATGGCGGCGAGGGCCGACTTAACTTTATTTTCATCACGGGTGGCACGGAATTGAGCCAGTTCCGCCGCCCGCCGACGCTCCAACTCCGGGTCAACTCGTAAAAGTTTGGGCACAGCCACCGGTGCTGTGATATACCGATTCACACCAACGACAATCCGTTCCCCGCTCTCCATTGCCTTTTGGTAGCGGTAGGCACTCTCGGCAATCGCATTCGGCATAAACTCATTTTCAATTGCCGCAACTGCTCCTCCCATCGCTTCAATCTGTTCAATGAGTGAAAGGGCCTGTTTTTCAATCTCATTGGTTAGGGACTCAATTAGATAAGAACCAGCCAGCGGGTCAACGGTATCGGCAACCCCGGTCTCGTGCGCCAGAATCTGCTGTGTACGGAGGGCAATCGTTACTGACTCTTCGGTCGGCAGCGAGAGCGCTTCGTCCCGGGAATTGGTATGCAAACTTTGCGTCCCACCAAAGACCGCGGCCAGTGCTTGGTAAGCAACCCTTACAATGTTATTATCCGGCTGCTGGGCAGTTAAGGTGACACCACCGGTCTGGGTATGAAAACGGAGGCGGCAGGATTCATCGGAGGCATTAAATCGCTGGCGGAGGAGTTTTGCCCAGAGCCGACGGGCCGCCCGGAATTTGGCAACCTCTTCTAAGATATTAGAATGGGCGGCAAAGAAGAAGGAGATACGGGGGGCAAAACTATCAATCGGTAAACCGGCATTAATTGCCGCCTTAATATATTCCAGTCCGTTAGCGAAGGTGAAGGCAATTTCTTGAATCGCCGTCGCCCCCGCCTCCCGGATATGATAACCGGAGATACTGATTGGATTCCACTTCGGTAGGTTCTTGGCACACCAGGCAATAATGTCGGTCAGGAGGCGCAGAGAAGGGCGCGGCGGAAAGATATAGGTTCCCCTGGCCACATACTCTTTTAAGATGTCATTTTGAATTGTCCCCTGTAATTTCTCCAGTTTGACCCCTTGCTTTTCCGCCAGGATACAATACATCGCCAAGAGAATGCCGGCGGTGGCATTAATTGTCATAGATGTTGAGATTTTATCAAGGGGGAGACCGGCAAAGAGTTTCTCCATATCCGTTAGGGAAGAGATTGCCACACCAACCTTACCCACCTCACCTCTGGCCAAGGGATGGTCCGAATCATAGCCCATCTGAGTTGGTAGGTCAAAGGCAACCGAAAGTCCGGTCTGACCCTGCTCTAAAAGGTAATGGTAGCGCTTATTGGTCTCCTCCGCTGAGCCGAAACCGGCATACTGCCGCATCGTCCAGAACCTCGTCCGATACATCGTTGGGTGAATTCCTCGGGTGAAAGGGAAAACCCCGGGCAGGCTCAATTGCTCCTGATAATCCTCTTCGGGGATATCATCTGGGGTATAGACGCATTTCAGTGGAATTCCGGAGATAGTCAGGAAACGCTTCTGTCGTTCCGGGGCCTTCTTCAAAGCCGGGGCGAGAATTTCCTCTTCCCATCTTTTGATAAAATCCTTAGCGCTTAACCTTTTTCCTGGCTCGGTTTTAAGACAAGAATCTTTTACCTTAGAAGATTTGCGCTTACTCCCGCTCATCAGTTTCAAAGCGGTATATTACCGTGTTTCCGCCAGGGATTGGTGAGTTGTTTATTTCTCAATAGGGCAAGCGACTGGATGATTCTCTTCCGGGCATCGGCAAATTGAATCACCTCATCAACATAGCCCAATTCCGCGGCCTGGAAGGGATTGGCAAATTTCTCCTCATACTCTTCAACCAATTTGCGCCGGGTTTCTTCTGGCGCGGGTGACTCGGCAATCTGACGACGGAAGATGATATTCACCGCCCCTTCCGGTCCCATTACCGCCAGTTCCGCGGTGGGAAAGGCGAAGTTGAAATCCCCCCGGATATGCTTGGAGGACATCACATCATAAGCACCACCATAGGCGCGGCGGACAATAATCGTCACCTTCGGCACCGTGGCTTCGCAATAGGCATAAAGTAATTTGGCACCGTGCCGGATAATTCCACCGTGCTCCTGATTCGTCCCCGGCAGAAAACCCGGGACATCAACAAATGTGATAATTGGGATATTGAAGGCGTCAAGGAAGCGGACGAAACGACCGGCCTTCACTGAGGCATTAATATCCAAACAGCCGGCCATAAACTTTGGTTGATTGGCAACAATCCCCACTACCTCACCATTCATTCGACCAAAGCCGATGATAATATTTTGTGCCCAGTATTTTTGCACCTCAAAAAAACTATCCCGGTCAATTATCTCGGTGATAATTGGATACATATCATAAGTCTTACGCGGGTCTTCGGGCATCATTTCCCTAATCGCCGGGGTTAGTCGGTCCGGGTCATCGGTCGGCTCAACTGCTGGCGGTTTCTCCCGGTTATTCTGCGGCAGGTAAGAGATGAGTTTCCGACAGAGTTCTAAAACCATCCGGTCGTTCTTGCCTTTGAAGTGAGCCACACCGGAGATGGCATTATGGGTATCCGCACCGCCTAACTTCTCCATCGTCACTTCTTCGCGGGTCGTTGCCTTAATTACCTCCGGACCGGTGATGAACATATAACTGGTCTTTTCAGTCATCAGGATAAAATCGGTCAATGCCGGGGAGTAGACCGCACCGCCCGCACAAGGCCCCATAATACAAGAGATTTGGGGGACGACACCAGAGGCGAGCGTATTACGGAGGAAGATTTCGGCATAGCCGGCAAGACTGGCTACTCCTTCCTGAATCCGGGCACCACCGGAATCATTAAGTCCAATAATTGGCATCCCATTTTTCATCGCCAAATCCATTATCTTACAGACCTTTTCGGCAAAGACCCGAGAGAGTGTGCCACCGAAGACCGTGAAGTCCTGTGAGAAGACTGCCACCGGGCGCCCCGCAATCCGACCGTAACCGGTCACTACCGCATCACCGGGAATCTTCTTTTCCGCCATCCCGAATTCAATGCAGTCGTGAACTCGGAGTCGGTCGATTTCAATAAAACTACCGGGGTCAAGTAAGATATCTAACCTTTCCCGGGCGGTGAGTTTGCCTGCTTCGTGTTGTTTGGCAATTCGCTCATCACCACCACCTTTGAGCGCCGCCTCATTGCGCCGACGGAGCTCTTCTTCAATTCGGTCTAATCGCGACATTGGTATCTCCGGCTTCGGAAAAATTTCTCTTTTTCCATTGTTAGTAATCATAATGCCAATTTTTAAATCTGTCAAGCCCAAAGACTACCGCGGTTAAGTAATAAGAGTTTTGCCCGACCGGGAAAAGAGATATTTCTCCCCTCGCCCCGCTTGTCTCGGTGTGTGTGGCTTGACATTTTTCCAAAAATCTGGTATAATAATTTGAGGGGTAAAGGAGCCCGGGAAATTTTAATGGAGGTGTGTATGAGACCAAACAAAATCTTATGTCTTCTTACTATCCTTATCGTTTTAAGGGTTTTTCCCACGGTTCTCTTTGAGGATTTTTCCTCACCATATTTTCCACCAGCAGGCTGGGTAGTTTATAACTTAGATGGTGGTCATCAAGTCTGGCGAAGGAGTGCGGCAAAATCTCGGAGTGAGCCGGCTTGCGCCCGCAGTCGATTTGAGTCCCCAAACCAGCGGAATGACGACTGGTTAGTAACGAAAAGGCTATTTCCTTATCCCGGAGCCGATACCTTAAAATTTTGGTATCGGGCTCATGAGTGTAATTTCCCAGAGAGTCTGGAGGTCTTACTTTCCCTCACCGGTAACCAACCCAAAGACTTCTCAATCCGGCTTGATGCCTTTGGCTTCACCAGTGAGGAATACCAATTACGGGTTATCCCGCTCTCTGATTATCACTACACACCAATTTACATCGCCTTTCGGAATGTTGGTATCTTTGGTGTCAACTCCTGCTATCTGGATGATGTATCCGGTGTCGGCACAATCCTGAATGATGTCGGAGTCATCAGCATCTTGTCGCCCAGTTTTACCGAGGAAGAAGGGAGAGAGGTCTATCCGGAGATGACGATAAAAAATTACGGGCAATCATCCCCATCTAATTTTTTAGTTGGAATGATTATAAAAAATTCTCTATCCCAAGAGACCGTCTATAATAGCCACTCGGTGGTCAGCAAGATAAACCCTAATGAGACACAACTCATCACCTTTGCTGAATCCTGGTATACCTCTCCCGGAGAATACGATGTAATTGCTCGCACCTTCCTTCTGAATGACGGAAATCCGAATAACGACCGGATAGAAAGGAAGACGGTGGTTGCCGACCAATATCAGGATGTGGGCATTCTCTCTATTCTTTCTCCCAGAGGTTTGCTTCCGCCGGGCGAAATAACGCCGGCGATTAAAGTTGTTAACTATGGGAATACCGAGGAGACAATTTCCTCTTATCTCCGAATATTGAAAGGCAATTCGGTAATTTACCACGATAGTCAACGGTTATTCCTTTCTCTCCACCAAATCTTGGATGTTCAGTTTTTGAATCTTTATCTGGACACCGGGGACTATCAAATCATCGCTCGTCTGCCAATCGCTGACCGGGATACAACGAATAATCAAAAGGAGGATTATTTCGAATGTGCTCGGGAGATGCCAGCAATTCGGGATATTGTTATGAAAGAAATCATATCACCCCGGGGAGAATATTTAGAGGGGACGCTCTTAAGACCTTCGGTTGTGATTGAGAATAAAGGGAACTTCATTGAAACCTTTACGACTTATTTCTTAATCCCACCTTACTATACAAAGGCAATGACCGTTTTTGGCTTACTGCCCAATGAAGAAAGGCAGATTAACTTCCTTTCCCTTCTTTTACCGGCCGGCGATTATGAAGCACAATCTTTCATCTCATCGCCTTTTTCCCAAGACCCGAAAAATGATTCCCTTACCGGAAGTTTTGTTGTCAAATTACCGGCCCCGGTTCCTGATTATCCTTGGGTATTGTTTCCGGCCCTTCCTTATAGACTGGATAAGCCGACGATGGTGAGGGCGGGTGGCGCTTTAACCGCGGTTAAAAACTTTATCTTCGCCTTAAAGGGTGGGAACACGGTGGAATTTTATCGCTACGATATTCATTCCGGAAAATGGGAAAAAAAGAAGCCGATTCCGATTGAAGGGGGAAAGGGAGTAAAGGAAGGAGGGGGTCTAACTTCGGACGGTCAAAATACGATTTATGGCATTAAAGGGAATAATACCGTTGAGTTCTTTGGCTACGAGATTACCACTGATACCTGGTTTCGGTTAAGAGATGCTCCGATGGGTGAGAAAGGAAAGAAGATAAAAGGCGGTGCGGCGATAACATTTGTCAGAAAAGGAGAGAGTAGTTTTGTCTTTTTGACCAAAGGTGGTGGTTCAACTGAATTCTTTGTCTACTGGATAGAAGGCGATACTTGGTTGAAAAGAAAGGATATTCCGCTTGGGAAATCTAATAAAGGACTGAAAAATGGCTCTGCTTTAATGAATTTTGCTAATGAATACCTATTCCTGCTTAAAGGCGGAACAAACGAATTTTACGCCTACTCAATAAAGGATGACAGTTGGCTAGTCAAAAAACCGATTCCCCTTTATGCCTTCGGGTCATCAAAGAAGACGAGGGTGAAAAAAGGTGCGGCTTTAACCTCGGACAATGAATATAGAATCTATGCCTTCAAGGGAAACAGCAATGAATTTTATCTCTACTTCCCGGCAACAGACAGCTGGGTAGAAAAGGAGACCTTACCTCGTCCCCCTAGTGGGAAGAAGGTGAAGGATGGTGGTGCCCTTACTTTCGTTGAGGGAAAGGTCTATGCCTTAAAAGGCAACCGCACCCTTGAATTCTGGTGCTATACACCAGATGAGAGCCGGTTATTTTTCAATGCCCTTGACCACATTCCTTCTTCGGAGTTGACAATCCCGAGTGTTTACCTGACTTGTTCACCCAATCCAACACGCGATAAGTTGTTTATCCGATGTCGGAGCGGGTCGGGTTTGGGCATCCCAAAAGGTCGGGGTGTAATTTATAATTCATCGGGTGAGAAACTATCATCCTTTCTTTTCCGAGAAGATAATATCTCTCTTTCCTTACGATGGTTAAAGCCTGGTGTCTATTTTATTCACCTTAGAGGCGAGAATTTTTCGGAGCGGTTTAAGGTGTTGAAGGAATAGCCCAGCACCTGCCGAAAACTCAAAAGAAAAACCAGCCTTGACAAAACTCAATTTAGCCGGTAAAATGAAAGGCAGAGGGTAAAATGAATAGAATGAGTTGGGTAGTAATTTTCTCTTTTTCTCTTCTTCTTTTTCTTTTTTGTGGTCCAAAGAAGACGGAGAAGGTGGAAATGAAAACCGAAAAGCCGTCTACCAAGACTTATCTCTTAATTACGGTAAAAGACTTCGGTCCGATAAAGATTGAACTTTTTCCTGACATTGCTTCGAAGAATGTAGCAAATATTGTAAAACTTACTAAAGAGGGTTTCTATAATGGCCTCACCTTTCACCGGGTAGTTCCCGGTTTTGTCATTCAGGGTGGTGACCCAAAGGGAGATGGAACCGGTGGCCCAGGCTATGAGATAGATGCCGAGATCAGTAATTTACAACATAAACGAGGAACAGTGGCGATGGCCCGACGTGGGGATATGGTTAATCCCGAGCGAAAGTCAAGTGGTAGTCAATTCTATATCTGCCTTGATAATCTTCCTCACTTAGATAACCAATATACAATAATCGGTCAGGTGAGAGAGGGGATGGAATTGGTGGACAAGATTGCCACGGTGGAAAGAGACGCCCGAGATAAACCGTTAAAGCCGGTGATAATGGAAAAGGTTGTGGTGATTGAAGAATGAAGTAATCGGTTTGAATAAATTACCAAGGTAGAGGAGAAGGGCGAATGGCTTTAATTACACTCGGAGAGGGATTGGGAGAGATAGATTAAAAGGCTTGGAGAAGGGGTAAAGAGAATTACCCCAGCGAATAAAAGAGTAAGCCACCGCAAAAACCTCCGTTGAAATGACGGTCGGCAGGTTTCAAGTGATGGCAATTTTACAAGCAGCCCGGGCCTATGTCTTGGGGCTGAGTATTAATGAGGCAAAAAGTTGGGGGCTGAATCGGGCAATCTTTTATGCCTCAGCAAAGAAGGGATTCAGTAAATTAGAGAGCGGAATTCCTAAATCATTAAGTCTTAAGATAAAAGCAAGTGAAAAGAAGATGAAAGAGATAAGGAGTTCTTTCGGGATTTATTACCTCGGCGATGAGATGGCTCATTCCGTAGAGATAGAAGGGAAGAGAATTTTTATCATCGGTGAAGAAATTCAGCGACCAACGGATTTTGACCGCCAGATTGAAGCCCGCCTTGGCAAGCAATTTAAGAAGGTTTGGGAAGAGGCGGTTAAAATCTGTCAGGGTTATGATAAAGGTATTCTTCTTTCCCAGCGCGATTTTTACGAGTCCGTATACAAGCCACATCGGGATGAACTGGCCGAGAAATGGTCCAGGATATAGTCGGCTTTTGCTGAACTACAAATTTTTATTCTCTTTATGTTTCCCTATCTGAGTTTCGGATTTCGAATTTTCTCTTTTTTAGTTTATCTTCAACATCTTCTTCTGGGAATGAAAATCACCCGCGGATAACCGATAGAAGTAAACCCCTCTTGGTAACATCTCTCCTTTTTCATTCTTCCCATCCCAGAAAAGACGATAATTGCCCGGCGCCTTCCCTTCGGAGATAAAAGACCTCACTAAATTTCCCTTGGCATCATAAATAGTAAGACGGATATCGCTAACTTGTGGTAATGAATACTCAATTATCGTCTGATTAGTAAAAGGATTGGGAGAGTTGCCATTTAAGCGGAACTGGACCGGAATAAAATTCCTATTTTCCGGTTCAGATATTTCCACTCGGTGAACTACCTTTACCGAGTCAATCGCTAAATCATTTGCCGGATTCATATCACCGTATAGTTCCGTAGTGCACTTTACAATATGGATTCCTAAGGGTGAGGCACGCCACGGAAGAAATCGGACAGTATCGGTTAGACCAGCGTCTAAGGTTATTATCGTATCATCGGCATAAAGATGACCAATCGTTAGCCTCACAGTAAAGATTTCGTTAGTCGTTCCAAAGTTTTTCACCAGGATCTTTGGGGTAACGGTGGCTCCGGAATCAACCTCACCGGTCGGAGTAATAATTCGCAAAACCCCGACATCGGTTAGGCTGACATTTATCCCACCGGTTATGGTAAAGGCAAAGGGCTGACGAGCGGTTCGCACCTGTTGTCCATATACCCTTATCCGCCAGGTGCCGATTTCCGGTGTATTCACCCTTACACACTCCTCAACATTTCTATCATCCCAGGCGGTTGGATTGGGAATGGACTGTCCACCAGAATACTGATTTCCCCGATAATAAGTTCCGGATGGTGCGATTACCTCCAGATTTAAGTCGTTAACCAATGTCGGATTGGCATTAGGGGCACCGGCGGTATCGGTCCAGGCAAGGGCAATTCTTAGAGGTATTGAACTATCAACGGCAAAGGTCTCTTCTTTATATTCTCCGGTTCTGACACCGATTGTGTCATCTTTGATATAAACCTTCCGAACATCACCGGGAAAATAGAGGACCGAATCAACATTAATCCTTCCCCAACCGATATTACTATCCGGGACAATATAACTTCCGACATTTGGGTCAGCCGAGGCGATTGCCATTGAGCGCAAAAGAGCAGCACTGATATATTCAATCCGATTTCCCGGGACACTCTCGCCGGTTGGATAATAACCATTTTGCAGATAGCATCTTATTAAACCGACCGCACCATTTGTTGCTGGAGTCGCCATACTTGTCCCGGACAATTGGGTATAAGCATCGTCTCCGGTATTGGAAGATGACCAGAGATTTACCCCGGGGGCACAGACGGTTGGTTTTATTCGACCGTCCTGGGTTGGTCCCCTTGAGGAAAAACTGGCGATACTGTTAGAACCGGTGCCGTTATTTAAGGCCCCAACCGTTATTACATTCTTGGCAATACCTGGATTCCGAATTCGCCTTCTACTGCTTTCGTTACCGGCCGCATAAAGATTTAATAAATCCTTATATTGCCAGGCATAGGCATCGGTTGAGGCATCTTGTAGGAGATAAGTTCCAGAAGAATTGGTCCAACCCCAACTACCGGAATGCTGGGTGATACGATAACCCAATCCCCTTCCTAAATAGATAGTATCATACATTGCGGTCAAATCCGTCGGAACAATCAGTGAGCCACTACTATTTGAGATATCAACAAAATATATCCGACCCTTAAAAGCCATCCCATCGTAATAACTCGTTCCACCAGTAACCGAATCATCACCGGCTAAGGTTCCATTCACATGGGTTCCGTGGAAAGGGGCTTCATTTGAACTGGCCGTGCCGTAGAGTTTAAAAGCAACAAGTTTACGATGGTCGGGCCAGATTCCCGGCGGGGTAATTGATAATGCTGGGTCACGGAATAAATTATGGGTATGCCTGGTTCCGGTATCGGTGGTTGAAAGGATAACTCCCTGGCCCCGGACCCCACGGGTCCAGACCCGGCGGGCAACGGTATCGGTTTGAGGTGGCGCGGAGGAACGCCAACCAGTCTGAACTACCCACTGACAGTTATCATTGCAAAGTGTCGGTTCGGTCCATTCCTGTATCCAGAGTACCGCCGGTAATTGGGCTAAAGCCGGAATCATATTCCCAATCACAATTGCCTTCACCGTTTTCCCAAAGTTGGTGATTAGCACCTCTTCCACCAAACCGCCCATTTTGGTTATTACCTCGGTCACTGGTGAAACATCCTCTCCGGGTGTAATCTGAATTACTACCTCTTTCATTCCTGTTTCTGAGAGAAGAACATCCTGAACTTTATAAGCCGGTTGAAAAATACCTATCCAGTTAATCATCGGTAGGTGAGAAATTATCTCCTTTTCTCTTTTGGTCATCTTGGCGAGGACGGCATAATGAGGCAGATAACCAAAGGTCTCAATATTGTATCGCGCCAATTCCTTAAACCATTCCTGCCTTATCGGACCGATGAACTGAATAATGTAGATTAATTTCTCTTCCGATTCGGCAATCCTTAGTCTTTCGGGAATAGGGGGTGTCACTTCATTGATTTTTGTGTTAATGACAAAGCCGTTGGAGAAAGAGATTAAATGGGCATCCGCACAAGGCACTGGGGTAAAGGTATAGGTTGATCCCATATCGTAATGGGAGGCAAAAGTAGTGATGGAAAATAAAACGGGAAATAAAAAACCTTTAAACATAATTTTCATAATACCTCCTTTAAGTTCCGTTTTCCACCGAACGCTCTCTTCAGAGCCGTGGTCAACCGGTTATGTTTTT
Organism: uncultured bacterium; assembly: GCA_964425275.1. GTDB lineage: Bacteria > Hydrothermota > Tepidihabitantia > Tepidihabitantales > JBDRVQ01 > CAYRLZ01. The sequence goes on from CAYRLZ010000034.1 coordinate 12,440, forward strand.
TACATTGCGGTAATCCCTTTTAGTTTATCTTCAACATCTTCCTCTGGGAATGAAAATCACCCGCGGATAACCGATAGAAGTAAACCCCTCTCGGTAATATCTCTCCTTTTTCATTCTTCCCATCCCAGAGAAGACGATAATTGCCCGGCGCCTTCCCTTCGGAGATAAAAGACCTCACTAAATTTCCCTTGGCATCATAAATAGTAAGACGGGCCTCGGTAACTTGCGGTAATGAATACTCAATTATCGTCCAGTTCACAAAGGGATTAGGAAAGTTGGGTTTTAAGGCAAACGGCATCTCTTTTCCTTTCATCTGAGGCTCAGATATCTCTACCTGGGGTGAGACATCTACTGAGTCAATTGCTAAATCATTTGCCGGATTTATATCACCGTATAGTTCCGTAGTGCACTTTACAATATGGATTCCTAAGGGTGAGGCACGCCACGGGAGAAACCGGACGGTATCGGTTAGACCAGCGCCTAAGGTTATTATCGTATCATCGGCATAGAGATAACCAATCGTCAGTCGGCAATTAAAGGCTTCTGGGGATGAACCGAAATTCTTCACCAAGACTTTTGGGATAATCACCGTATCGGGTTTAACTCGACCCGCTGGGGTGATGATGCGCAAAACGCCGACATCGCGCCGGCTCTCTTGACTGATGCCACCGGTTGCGGCCAGGGCATAAGGTTGGGGACCAAACGGGCAATTCTTTGCCTTTACTTTTATCCTCCAACTACCGGTTAGCGGTGTATTCAATCGGGTGCACTCCTCAACATTCAGGGTATCATAATCTCCCCCCGGAACT
>CAYRLZ010000035.1:0-47967 GCA_964425275.1 uncultured bacterium
GTTAACTCCCCGGGAGGAGGTTTTTGCTAAGACCCATATAAGAGATAATCGCTTTTTTGCTTTTCCTCCTCTAATTCTGGATGATTTAGAGGTATTTAGCGATGACCTTCTTTCTAGGTACAATGTCCCCGAACACCACAACTTTTTATCTTATCTCGGTAATCAAGTTTTCGGAACGGAACCGGTCTTTCAATTCTTGTTTTTTCCCTTTATTCCAGGCCGAGACCCGAGAGAAATATCCGGTCACCCTTGTCGTATGCTCGCAGTTGCGCGAGGCGCAATAAGGACATTTCTCCCGTAAGCCGCGGGAGGTGCGAAAACAGCGATTACAGGTCGTAAACTCCGGTGAGAAGGCAATCTGGGCATTTCTGGTCTCTTCAAAAGTCTTCTTGACAAAATTGGCGATTGACTCACAAGACGGTCTTGCCTCACCAAGCCAGATGTGGGTGAGAGCCCCGGCCTCAATCATATCATGAAACTTTCCTTCCCGATAGACCCGAACCAAGGGAGGGATCGGTGCGCTAATATTCAGATAAGTCGAGTTTGTATAATAGATACTCTCAGTCGCCAAATCACCCTTTATCACCAGAGAGCAAAAGCGGGGAAATTCCTCCAGGTCAAGTTTTGCTAAACGGTAAGCAGTAGATTCAGCCGGTGTCTGCTCCAAGACAAATCGCATCCCATACTTCTCGGAGGCGAGTTTTGCCTCTTTGTTTAAGAAGGAGATTACTTGCAAACCAAATCTAAATGCCTCCTCACTTTCGTGGAGTTCTTTTCCCAGATGATATTGGACCATCTCGTTTAAGCCGAGCATCCCAATGAGATAAGTTGCCCGCCTCATCCGTAAATAAGCCTCACCATCCCTCTCCATGGTGAGAAGCGCTAATGGTCCTTCTTCTTTTAAGGCGAGGAGTTTTTCAATGAAGGCCTTTTTGGCTAAATGGGCCTTTATCGCTAATTGAAAGAGGCGGGATAGGTTTGAGAATAACTTCTCGTCGGAATGTTCGGCAAGATAGGCACAGCGGGGAAGATTGAGGGTTACATTTTGTAGGGCGCAGTAGCGCATCTTCCAGGGACGTTGGGCATCTCTTAAATCGCTCTTCTCCAACTTAAAGGAAAGCCGACAGCATTCGGAAATCTTGGCGGTATTCCCCCGGTCAAAGACAAAATAGGTGTTCCCCATAACCGAGGCAACTTCGGATATATGGTGGAGAAATTTTTCACTTCCCTTTTCCGAGAAGAAATCATCAGTGATGTGAACGAGTGGCTTGGGGAAATAAAAAGGACGCCCGGTGCCATCGCCATCCTTATAGACATCAAAGATTGCCCAGACAAACCGCTTGGCTAGGTGCGAATAATCTTTATATTTTTTACCGGTATATTTACCACCCGGTCCGATTGCTGGTGTATTAGCCAGATGCTTAGGAACTTCCCAGTAGAGGTTTAAATCGGAGAAGATTGCCTGACCACCCCGGGCGACATTCTGCTGGGAATATTCAAAGACCAGCATCTGGGCCAACTGGTGGAGTTCCTTATCGGTCATGCCTACTAAAAATGGGGCGAAATAGAGGTTCACCGCATCCCAGCCAATCGCGCCGGCAAAATGCCCTTGTAAGGCACAGGAGAATTTTACCATATGGGCAAGAAGTGTCTCGGGGTGTTTGGCTGGTAAGGCGATTGATAAGGCACCAGGCAGGGAAAGACCAAATTTCTTAACATACTCGATTGACTGACCACTACAATAGGGGCGATTGATAAAGCCCAAATCATGAAGATGAATATCACCCCGGATATGGGCAAGAGCTACATCCCTGGGGAATACCTGTTCTAAGGCAAATTGTTTATTTATCGCCTCGGCTAATGTAAGGTTTATTGCCTCCGGGCTATGTGGTGTATTGGCATTCTCATTATTCCGTTCGGTCATTATTCTCTCCACATCGTAAAGGGGAAGACCAAGTCGGGCGTGTTTGCGCCGAACATCCAGAAGTCCTCGTTCAATAAGCCGGGCATTTACCAATTCCCGAATGAGCGAAGTGGTTAAGGGCTTAACCGAGGCTAAGAGGATGGTATCTTCTACCTCCTGGGCAATCTTTCTGGCCAACTCTTCACCCAACTCGGTCTCTCTCACCAGGGCGGCAACAATCTTCTCTTTATCCCAGGACTTTATCTCATCCTCTGAGGTCTGGACAAAGAGGGCCACATCGGTCGCCTCACGAGGTGTCGCCCGTTTCTGGCGGAGGATTTTCCGCTTTTCCCGATAGAGAATAAATGCCTTGGCGGTCTTGGCGTGCCCCTGCTCAATTAAGACCTTTTCTACCGCATCCTGAATCTCTTCTACCTCCGGAATATGATAACCCTTCTCTTTATAAAGTAGTTCAACAACCTGAAGGGCGAGTCTCTCGGCTAATCTTTTATTTCTACCACCAACCGCGGCCGCGGCCTTGAAGATGGCATTGGTAATCTTTTCCAATTTGAATTCTTCTAATTTACCGTTTCGCTTCCGGACATATTTGAACCCGACCTCATTTTTAAGGTCTCGGTGAATTAGAAGGGAAGCGCTGCTTTCCATTTTTCCTCCTTAATCGCATTAATTTTTACATATTATTTTATCTTTCACTTCAATTCTCCTCTTTTCTCTTTTATTTTTGCCGCTCTTCTTATCATATACCTCTTCCGCAATAAGGACATCTCATATCATACTACAAAATCTTAGAAAGTCAACTAATTTCTTTATATTGCCCGGCTCTAAATATTTTCACTAAAAAACCGGATAAGACTAGACCCAGAAGAAAAGGTTAAGGGAATTAAAATTTAGAGAAACACTTTGATTTGATTTTTACTCTATATTTAGATATGAGAGAAAGGCTAATTTTATTAAGTGAAGTTAAATCAATAACTTATATTTTTAGTAAATTATACCGGGGAGGGAAAAATGAGATAAGGGAATAACTAATTAAAAAGACCTAACCGCCTTTATTTTGACCACCTTAATTTGCACCGGAGGGGATTTTTCTTTTTTCAAGGGGGAGCGCTACAGGGGGTGCTATTGGGGATGGTATTAAAAGCCCTATTCTATGTTCTATTCTTGGTTCTAAACTCTCGCCTATTCGGTATTCTATTCTCTTACCTATTGGTAATCCTATTCTCTTTTCTATTGAGCGTTCTATTCTTTTTCCTATTGGGTGTTCTATTCTCTGTCCTATTCGGAGTGCTATTGGGAATGCTATTCCCTTTCCTATAAAGCGTCCTATTCGGAAATCTCTTATTGGTTCTATTTACAGGCATCGTGAATACCTCAAGAAGAAATATCTATTGTCAACCGCGGGCGTTTTAGGTAGAATTTTGAACTTTGGGTCTTAAAAAATTGTAATCTTGACATTTGGCTTTTTATCAGTATAATAAAATATATAATTATATTTTTTATTTCGTTTTATGGGAGGGATTATGCGGATATTTTTGGCGCTATTTTTAGTTTCTGCCTTCTTTTTTATTGGCTGTAAGACGATTGGTGGACTGAGTGTTGTCTCAATAAATGACGATAAACCGCTTAAAGCCGATGTTGAAGACTGGTTCACAATCCCCAGTGAAGAGCCGGGGGAGCCACCAGAAGTAACATCGGAAATCCCTAACTATATCGTTTCCGTGGAATTTGTCTATACCTATGCCGGCTACGGATTGCCCACGGTTAATCCCTACACCGCCAAAATTACCGATTACGAGATAACCTATAAAGATGCTAAAGGCGCACGCTTTGGCACAATAATCAAAGGGAGTTGTAATGTGGAAGTGCCAGCGGATATTGAAGGGAAGAAGACAAAGAAGGTGGAAATTACCATTGCCCCCAGTTTGTGGATTGAGCAGAATCCGGATTTATGGGATGGCATTGACTTAGTCGCTAATGTTAAGTTCAAAGGAAAGGATATTACCTCCGGGAAGGATATTGAATGCGAAGGTAAACTCTTAGTCCATTTTAAGGATTACGAAGACGACCCAACAAAGAAAGGCGGGTAGGGAATTGCCGCCCGTTTCCGGCTCCTCTGAGTTAGGATTGATGCCTAGGTTAAAAATTTTGAACTTACTGAGGTTTCTAGCCGAGTGAGCCCTAAATTTTTAGATAATTAAAATAAAGGAGGAAAAGGTGAAAAAGGTAGTATTTATTGTTTTTTTGCCAGTATTTATTTTGAGTTATACCGGACTCGGTGGTGGCCGGGGACATCTTTTTGTTCAGGATGCCTTAACCCAGGGACCGGGTTATCTAACTCTATCCTTCCATAACATCTACCGAAACGAAAAGAAGATGCCCGGAGATTCGCTATTTCATTTCTCAGATTTACTTCTGGAACTGACCTATTCACCTATTGACTATCTGGAAATATCCGGATATGGTGGAGGTATCTTTAAGGACTATTTTTATGCAAAAGGGGTTTCGCCTCAAATTCGCCACTTGAGTACCCGAAACGATTGGCAAGTGAAGGGCAAGATAAGTATCCCTAAAATATTGGTCTTTAAGCCAGCATTTATCGTTTCCTATAACTGGCCGCGTGATACAATTTATGAGGAGAACGGATGCTTAAAGAGAAAGGGGATGGAATGGATCGGAGCGGTAAATCTAAAATTCTCTGACCTCTTTGCCCCTTTGCCTAATATTCTTTTTAACTACGGTAAATATAAAGATATAATTGCGGGTCGTGATACTTCTCATACCTTCTTTGGGAGTGGTTTTGAGTTATCTTCCCGGAGGCTCTTATTCTTTGTGGAATATTATTATACCGCGGGACGAAAAACTCTCACCCCGGGTCTAAAATTTATCTCCTCTTTTCTTACCCTTGATTTAGGTTTAAGTTTCCGATTTATCAACACTACCACAAAGAATCAGTTCCATTTTGGTCTAACCTATCTCACACCCTTCTTCCGTCCCCTGCCGATCCCGGTGGGAAAGATAATTGGAAAGGTTTATGATGCAAAAACCCAACAACCGATTCCGGCACAAATCAGTTTTCCGGAGAATCCGAAATTAAAACCCCTCACTAATGATCCGACAACCGGCATTTTTTCCGCAGAAAAGATACCAGAGGGAACAGTCTTAGTAGAGGTCAAAAGCGAGGGGTATTATACAGATTATGTCCCGGTAATAGTAAAAAGAGACCAGGTGATCAATCAGGACTTCCCCCTTAAGCCATTAAAGGTAACGGGCGTTTTAGCCGGAAGAATCTATGAGGCGAATACCGGAAAACCTCTATCGGCAAAGATCTCCTTCCCAAATACCAACTTCGCGCCCGTTTTTTCGGATTCTTTGACCGGCTCCTTCCGAATCGATGATGTGCCGGTTGGTGTCGTTTCTCTGGAAGTAGAAAGGGAGGGCTATTTTAAGAACGCTACGACCGTTATGGTGAAGGAGAGAGAGGTCACCAATATTGAGATGCCGCTTAATCCATCAACTTTCTTGTCAATCGTTACAGGAAAGGTCTCGGACCGTAAGACTGGCGAGGGCCTGCGGGCGGAGATTACCTTTGAAGGGGCCAACATCCCTCCACTCAGAACCGACTCCCTTACCGGTATCTATCGGGCCGAATTACCGGTTGGCAGTTATACAGCAATTGTGAAAGCGGAAGGCTACATAACCCAAAGTTCTCCGTTGGTTGTTGAGAAGGATAAGATAACCGAAAAGAATTTCTCTCTGGTGAGCGTCGGAATGACAATCACCCTGCGCGGGGTTTATTTTGAGTTTAATAAGGCAACAATCAAACCTGAGTCCTATCGGGTTCTTGATGAAGCGGCGAGTATATTGAAAGAAAATTCTAAGATCCTTGTGGAGATACAAGGTCATACCGATAATATTGGCGCCGATGCCTATAATCAAAAACTATCCGAACGGCGCGCCTATGCGGTGGTGAATTACTTTGTAACCCAACACGGAATTGACCCCCGGAGATTGAAGGCGAAGGGCTTTGGTGAAACAAAACCAATTGCCCCCAATACCACTGAGGAAGGAAGGGCTCTTAATCGTCGGGTAGAATTCGTTGTCCTCGGCGAAGAGAAGTAAAAAGATGATTACGACGATAATGAAAAAGAGATTACAATGGAACCACCGATAAACCGAGATGTTCTGCGAATCAGTGCCGAAGGCAAACACGGAAGAAAAGAAAAAGAAGTATTTATATACAGTGTTTATCCGTGTTTGCCCGTGGTTAAAAGAATAAGGAGAAAAGATGCCTTTTTATGTTGTGCTATTTCTCTTCTCCACTTTTAAGTTAGTCATTGGTGGATTAGAATACGACTGGGATGTAATTGGTCGTTTTCTTTTGCCCGAAGAGCAGATGCCGATAAAAATTATAGCGGACGACGATTGCCATTTTGGTTGGATAGTCTCTGACGGTGAACTTGTGGCGAGTTCTCCTACCGAGAGGATATATATCGCCCCTTCTCTTCCCGGACTTTATACGATGATGATTAGTGACGGGCGAACAAAAAAGCGGATTAATCTATTCGTGATGCATCCCTTCTCCTCCTTAAAAAATCGGAGGATACAGGGTTATCTGATTGGCCGCTACCCAAAATCTTCACCCCATCCCAATTTACAAGCGGTGAAGGGGTTTATTGAAGTGAAAAGAGAATGGGAAGAAACTCCGGTTTCACCTAATTATAAGATAAAGGAATTCCTCGGTCGGACCGAGGGAGACATCGGTCCTAAATACTTAGCCCTGCGGGAAGAACTGGTCTATAAATTAGAACTCTTAAATGAGAAAATCCAAAAAAAGGGCTACCGATGCTCTAAATTGAAAATTGTCTCCGGTTTCCGAACACCGGCCCGAAATTATAATGCCGGTGGCGGAAGAAATAGCGCCCACATCTACGGCGGGGCGGCCGATTGTCTCATTGATGAAGACGGCGATAAAAATATTGATGACCTGAATCGTGACGGGCGGAGAAATAGCCAGGATTCTAAGATATTGATGGCTATCGCTGATGAATTAGATAAGGAACTGGAAGTTTCCTATCCGCAATTAGTCGGTGGCCTGGGGTGGTATCGGAGAAGAGATTTTATCCATATTGATGTGAGAGGCGAGAAGGCCCGCTGGCGAAGATAAGTCTTTTGACCGCCACAAAAATAATCACCTCCATAATATTAATCTTCAGCTCTTTTCTCTTTCTTTCCCTCTCGGAACTCGTCTTCCCCTTTTCCCAAAGTATCTCTTTTAATATAATAACTACCAGCAGAGAAATCCTTTTTTACCGAAAAAGGATTAAAGAACTAAAAGGGGAGGTTTATAAAAAGAAGAAGCTCCTCCGAGACTTAGAGCGGGAGATTAAAGGATTAGGGATTATCCCCAAGGAAAGATATTTAGTCGTTGACCTCTTGCGGAATCGCCTCTTTTTTAAGATGGGTGAGAATGTCCTACGAGAAATCGCCATCTCTACGGGGAGTGGTAATATCTTAATTTATGGCAAAAAGAGATGGCGATTTGAGACGCCCACTGGTGTTTTAAGAATCCTCCGGAAGATAAAAAATCCAATCTGGTATAAGCCGGATTGGGCATTCATTGAAGAGAAGAAACCAATTCCGCCCCTTAACTCTAAGGAGAGGCTGGTGCGGGGGGTGTTAGGTGACTATGCCCTGGACTTAGGAGGTGGTATCTTAATTCATGGCACCCCCGATGAGCATCTCATCGGCCGAAGCGTTACCCATGGCTGTATTAGAGTGAAGAAAGAAGATATAAAATTCCTCTACGAAAACACTTCCCTTGGGATGAAGGTTTATCTCTATGGAAAGTAAGCGGGATATAAATTTACGGAAAAATCTCTTTCTTCTGGTTTGCTGGATAATTTTCACCCTCACCGCCGTCCGCCTCTTTGATAGTATTATCAAGCGCGAGTTAAAGAGTGCATTGATAGATTTGACCGAAGAATATCAAGACCTGGCGGCCGGGGGAGAGGAGATAGATGCCCGGATAAGAGAGAAGGAAGGAGAAAAGACACTTCTCTCTTTACAAAGAGAACTCGCTTTTAAGAAAGAGTTTTATCTTTCGCTTCACCGTCGGACAAAAACTGCCCAATTAAGGTTAGAAGATAAAAGCCTCCGGGAGATGCGATTCTCCGTAAAAGGTCGCAAGGCGATTGAAGGCGAAGCCATCCTCCCCAACGGCATATTGAAGGTGAGAGAAAAGATAAAAGGAGGTGCTTTTTATATCCCGGATGAGATGTATGAACTATGGGGCAAAGAAGTGCCCAGGGATACATTAGAACGGAAGATTATTGATGCCTTTGGGGAATACTCCATTTCCTTAGGAGCCGATATCGTCCTTTCGGGGAAGGTGAAAGAGGAAGTGCCCGGAGATCTCCTGGATTTAATTTACATAGAATTTGAAAAAGAGGCAATGGAGGCAATTTATAATACCCTAAAAGAAGGCGCCTTGGTTTTCTTCTTTTAAGAATATTTACTACCCAATAACTCGTGCTATTGACAAGAAGCCGGGATAGTTATAATATAAAGAGGAGAGATTATTATGCGAACGCCCAACGGTATCTTCCGCCCGCCAAGCCGAAGGAAGGCCCACCTAATCACCATTTTCATCTTCTCCTTTTTATTCGCCCAATCCCAAAAGTTGGATTTGACGAGGGTGCCACTCTTGGGCGATACGAGTGAAGAGGTAACTTTCTATATCAATATCCATCCCAAACCGGCGGAGGAGATTAGTTTTTCTATTGACTTTGGTGATGGCTTTAATTACCAATCGCCTCTTTTGGGTAGTGGTGAGATAGAGGTGAGTCACCGTTATACTCAACCAGGGAAATATTTAATAAAAATCATCGCCGGCACTGCCCAAAAAGAACTTGCCCGAGAGGAGACGGAAATTGAAATAAAAGAGAATATCTTCTCAGCCCGTTGGGAACTGCCCGGGGCAACGGTTTCTACTCCGGCCCTGGATGAACATGGTAATCTCTATCTAGGGATTGAGGAAAATGCCCTCTTATCTTTTAGCCCAAGCGGCAGTAAACGTTTCTCTTTTATGACCCGGGGGCCGGTCTTAGCCACCCCGATGGTGATTGGTCATCGGGTGATCTTTGGTTCTCTTGATTCTACCCTCTATTGTATTGATACCACAGGCCTTCTCCTCTGGCAATTTCCTGCCGCTTCGGAAATCTATTCTTGTCCAGCATCCGATGGCAAAAGAATTATCTTCACTACCGATGACGGTGGTGTAGTGAGTATTGGGCTTAATGGAAAGTTGCTCTGGCAGAAGAAGATTGGTCCCGAGCCATCTTCGCCGACACTTGATGCCAAGGGGAATATTTATGTCTCTTCGGATGGTGTCTATAAAATTTCTCCGGCCGGCCAAATTCTCTTTAAATTTTCTACACCAGATCAAGATGCCTTTCTTACCGCGCCAATCTTGAGTCCAGACGGTGCACTTTTTTGCGGTGCGGAGGATGGGAATCTTTACTGCCTTAACCAAAGAGGCGAACTCCTCTGGAAGGCACCAACCGAAGAAGAAGACCCAATTCGCTGTGAAGGGGTCTTTTTGGGCGATACTTTTATCTTTGGGTGTGACGATGGCGTGCTTTATAAAAAGGAGAGGTATGGTGGATTAAAGAAGGTTTTTTCGACTGATGGGGCAATAATTGCCTCGCCGGTCTTAACCAATGATGGCAAACTCTTTATCCTTTCCGACGACGGCTTACTTTATGCCCTGGCCCCGGATGGACGCCTGCTCTTCTCTAAGGAGATTGCTTATAGTGAAAAAAATTATCTCATTACCCCCTCCTTGACCTTAACTAGGGATGGAATACTTATTATCACCTCCTGGGATGATGCCATCTTTACCTATCCGGCTGGTCCGGCTTATAAAAAGAGCATTTGGTATACCTACCGGGGAAATTTCCAACGCACGGGCGTCGGCGGTGCAAAAGAGAAGAGATGAAAATCGCTTCTCCGTTCCAAATAATTCGGGTTTTGGAAAGATACATCTCCCTTTGCCTGCTTTGTGGTTTTTTAACCAATACTCTTTTATTTTCTTTTATTCAGGTGGTCAAGAAGCCAATAAGAGTAAAAGGGAAGAGTTTAGTCATTGACTGGACAGGAGGACGTTTCCCAAAGTTTTTCTCCACACCCAAAAATCTTTCCCAGAGTGGCAGTCAAATTCTCGTGGGAGATTTTCTTCCGGCCCGGGGTGAAGAAATTATCCTTTACTCTTGCCAACTACCAATGACTTATCTTTTATCCGCTAACCTTTCTCTATTAAGAAAATTCCCTCGGCCAGCCCTTCCGCCCAAGGTCCTTCCGGCAAAACCGGAAGCAGGTTCCCACTCCAAAAGAGAGTCTGGACAGAAGCAATTAGTCATTTGTGATGGTAAGGGAATTTATTTCTTTAAGGGAAGACAGCCGCTCCTCTTAAAAAAAGAAAGGGAGGGTTGGATAAAAGACTTTGCCATCCAGGCAAGTTCGAATAAATGGTTTATCTGGACGGTTGAAGAAGAAAAGGCTTTGTATCTGCGGCTGTGGGAACAAAAAGCCTCAACTCATGCCGTCCTAGTAGGCGAAAGGGAAATTCCGGTTTTTCCTTCTTCTTTTCTCGTCCACCCTAAGGAAAAAACCGCGATCCTCGTTATCGGGAAGAAAATTCTTGCCTGGGGGGATAAGACTTGGGAAAGAGAAATCTCTTTCCCAAGTCGTGCTCCTTTATCATGCGCCCTCTTTTCCCGAGATGGCCACCTTATATTTCTTGCCCTGAGTGATACCAACTTGAATTCCGGCCGGTTTTATATCCTTTCTTATGAGACCGGTCAGGAGGAAGCGCATTTTCCTCCTCGGGAAATTTTTCCAGGTGGATTCAATGACCTTGCCCTTTACGATTTAGATAATGACCAAGAGGATGAGATTCTTTTAACCTTCTCAGGTAAGTCAGCCGGGATTTTTGTATTAAAAGCGCACACGAAGGTGGAGATTACTCTCTGCCGGATGAGGAGATTCACCTCCTCTCCTTTACTCTACACTCAAAATATCCTCTACCTCCTCGGTTGCTTTCCCACGGATGAAGGAGTGGAAATCCAGGCCTTGGTATCTTTTGAAAAAGGAGATGAAGGAGAGTCCTGGCTTTATCGCTTCTCGCCCGAATTAAAAATAAAAGATGCTCAAGACCTGGAAGATAAGGTTTACTCTTTCGCGTTACTTTCCGATAGGGTAATAATTTTAGGCCAGAATCTGAACATTTACAAATGGGAATGAAATCCCGACTCTCTTTTTTCTTTATCACTTATTACTTATCACTGGCTTTTTATCTCGCACCGGTTGATCCTATCCCACTTGGAGAGCCGGCTTATAACTTTGCCTTCCTGGACATTTATGGAGACAAGACAAAAGAGATTGTTCTCTTTTTTCCCGCGGGCGGTGAGGGACAAGATAAATCTTTTTCTTCTACTCTCAAAGTTCTTCGGTACGATGGCACCCCGATCGGGAGTTTTTCTTTTCCAAAAGAGATTTTATTTTCGTTCAGTTGTTCTACCGCACTCTATGTCGCAACCCGGGATACAATCTATCGCCTCACCTTCCAAAAGGAACAAATTGGACCACTTTCCCCGCCTCGGGTCGAGGGTCTGGTTGGTGAAGAGATTGATAAAATGATTCCAATTCCTCCGCAGGGATTTGCCCTCATTACACCCGAGGGGCTAAAAATCTACACCTATACAGCTTTTCGGCTTTCCGAAATTGCTCATCTCCCACTTGCCCCTTTTGACGGAATTACCTCAATAATTCGGGATGGAAATTTTTTCTATATTGCCGATTGTCGCTCAATATTCAAATACGATATCCAAAAGAGCCGATTAAAGAGAAGATTAAATCTTCGCCCGGTGGGGAAGGTGCAAGAAAAACTTGTTGGCATCTTTACTACTGGAGAGAAAGAGAAGATAATAACCCTTTCCTTTTATGGAAAAGATCTTTACCTCGCCACTTATAGCCCTAAAAGAAACTCCCTCTCTAACAGAATACCTCTCTTTCCCGTCGAGGACAAAAACAAGCTTAAAGTTTTAGAATTACCACCGTACCTTATCATAATTTGCCCACCCTTTCTTTTTTCCTGCAATATCTTTGGGGTAACAGAGCAAATCGGGCGATTTGACGATTTACTTAAAGGTTGCATTATTGACTTAGACGGTGACAACTTTTTAGACCTCGCCTGCCTCCAGAAGAAGTGGGTGCAGATTTTTATCAACCAGCGCAAGAAGCTTCTTACCCAGCAAAAATCCGCTATTGAAGATTTTCTTTCCAGCCTGAAAAGAGGAGAAAGAACGGATGCCGAACGTTATCTCTTTTTAGCCTACCTCTTTAACGATATCTTAGGCGCGGATGAGAGTAAAATTACCATTTTACGCCGAAAGGCTGACATCGCCTATTTTATCCAAAAGAGTGCGCGGTTCGCCCGGGCATCATTATTTTTCATTTTACCATTAGTTTTGTTCACGCTTCTTCTCAAAAGAGAGAAAAAAAGAAAGCGTCGGATTGCCCTAAGAAGTGTGCCCGAGATTGTTAATTTAGCCTATGAGGTGATTACCATTGACCATAATTTCCTAATCAAGGACAATATCCCAGCGGCAAAAATAAAGATGGAGAACCTGCGCAAGAGGTATCGCCTCTTACCGGAAGAGTTAAGTGAGGATTTCTGGCAAAAAGAGGAGTATAAAAAATTCTTGCGGCACTTTCTTTCTTCCCCCTACCTCAAAACCGTTGCGCAATTTATTGGTGACCGCCTCCAAGAACTACGAGGGGGGAAAGAGGAGGTAGTAATTGGTGAGGGGGTAGAAGATTGCTTGTTATATATTGACCCCGGGATTGAGGGGGTCTTTGCCCATATCTTCTCTGACCATTTTCGCTATCGCCAAGCGTTTTCCAAAATTGAGGTCTCTTATATCCACACCACCGACTGGTCAAGAAGAATCAGATTCTCCTTTTTCTCTGATGCCCCCACTCGGCCCAATCTCCTTGAAGGACATTTAGCCGAAGACCTTGCCGCCCTTTCTCAATCGTATGGGAAATATCTATCTTATGGCGAAGGAGATGCCGCAAGGGATGAGAAATTATGGGTCGCCTTCCTTGATATCCCGAGGATAATTAAAGGGATAATTGAAAGATTGGAATAGAGGAGATGAAACCTTATATTCTGATTTGTGATGATTTAAGAGAGAGTTATATCGCCCTCATTGAAAAGATAAGGGAATATGAGGGAGGGAAACTCTTAGAAGAGTTTGAATTCGTTCATCTCCGTTCCGGTTGCCAACTGCGGGAGTGGTATAAAAAGAATAAAGGGAAGTTCGTCTCCCTGGTTGTCCAGGACATTGATTTCACCCACCTGGAAGATACGGAAATCCTGCAACCAAAGGAATTAGACTTAAAGAATATCGCCCCCTATGATGTGAAAACCTTGCAGGGCTTTTTAATCTTCACCGCTTTAAGAAAGGAGATGGATAAGATTGTTCCGGTCCTCTTCTTATCTTTAAGACTCGGGATTGATTCCCTTAAAGAGTTTTCCGACCTCCTCGTATATCCGGGCTATGGACATGCAACTTTTGTCCCCTTTGGTGCGGTGGGCGACGCCTTCTATCCGCTGGTGATAAAAAAGATTGACTTCTTTGCCCTTCGCCCCGTGCCCGAAAGTAAGAAGAAAACCTGGCGGGAAGAGCACGGCTTTATCATTGGTCACTCCCGTTTGATGGCTTATTTAGTCTCTGAGATAGAAAAGATTGCCCCTTCGGATGCGACCGTGATGCTATTGGGTGAGCCGGGCGTTGGCAAAGAACTGGTCGCCAAGGCTTGCCACCGCCTCTCCCCCCGATTCCTTTTAGAAAAGAAAGAGAGATGGGAGCCCTTGACCGTAAATATTGCCGCTCTGGATTATAACCTGATTGAAGATGAACTATTCGGTCACGAACGGGGTGCCTTCACGGGGGCAATCTTACCCCGAGAGGGAATCTTTGAGGCCGCGGATAAATCAACAGTCTTCCTTGACGAAATCGGCGACCTCTCGCCTGAGATTCAGGTTAAACTCTTAAGGGCCCTAGAATATAAAAGGATAAAGCGCTTGGGAAGTTCCCGGGAAAAAGAGGTTGACATCCGGATAATTGCGGCCACCAATAAGCCGATTGAGAAGATTTCAGAATCACTCCGACCTGATTTCTACAGCCGATTATTTCAACACTGCCTTTTAGTCCCCTCACTAAAAGAGAGATGGAAGAATGAATCCCCCTCGGTAATTGAGAGCGATATCTCGGAATTGGCTGATTTATTTATCAAAAAGATTTCGGAGCTCCCCGGGCGCAGAAATCTGCCTTTGTCAAAATCGGGAAGAAATCTCCTCTTAACCCTCATTGAAGAATACCGAAAAGGAGAAAATGACCTATTTGAAGGGAATGTTAGAACCCTGCGCAATATCATCGAGCGGGCATACGAAAGGGCATTAGCCGACGGCGCCCGAGAAATTGATATTGACCATCTAATCCCAACCTTAGGGATGATTAAGTTTGTGAAAAGGAGAAAGGAAGGAGAGATGAGCCTCGTTGCCAATAAATTAGAAGCGATGAAAGAGACCCTCCATCTCCCGACATTAGAAAAGATGGCGATAAAAGAGGCAATAGAAATGACTTCCCGGAATATAACGAAGGCCGCCGAGATTTTAGGGATCCATCGCGACACCCTCCGGCGAAAGATAATTGAATACGGCTTATAAGGAAAAGACCAGCCCGGGTGTCCCGGATTTATTTCGGGGTTAAAAATTATTAGCTGGTTATGAAGAGTAAAAAGGTTCTCTTGGGAAAGAGAAAGAGGTTTATTGGTGTTTTAGGACCATCAAAAGCTCGGGCCGAGATTTATCAATTGGCCGAAACGGTTGGCTATCTTGTTGGCAAGAAAGGCGGTATCCTCGTCAGTGGCGGTTTAGCCGGGGTAATGGAAGCGGCGGCCAAAGGGGCAAAGAGAGCTTGGGGGATTACGATTGGTATTCTCCCTTGCCCGGATAAAAAGCAAGCGAATCCCTATGTTGATTTCCCGATTGCTACCGGTTTAGGTGAGGCAAGAAATTTAATCATCGGTCGGACGGCTGATGTCTTAATTGCTATCGGTAAAAGTTACGGCACCCTTTCGGAAATCGCCTTCGCCTTAAAGATGGGGAAGAAAGTTATCGGGCTTGCCACCTATCCGATTGAAGGGATAATAAAAGTCAACACCCCAAAAGAGGCAGTAGAAGAGGCATTTAGAGGCGATGACTAATCTCATCTTGCGGGTTGATGACCGAGGCATCCACGGCCAGGTAACGGTTGGTTGGCTAGAACGGTTGAATATTAAAATACTTATCCTCGCAACTGAACCAAACCGGCGAGAACTGCCCAAAGAGGCTTATGCCCTTTCTATCCCGGAAGGTGTTCAATTCTTTCTTTTCACCCCAGAAGAGATAATAAAAAATACCTCTCGTTTCTCAGACAAACAAAAGACGATGATTATCTGTCGTTCCTTAGCCACCGCTTATCTCTTAATCAACAAAGGACTGAAGGTAAAAGAGGTGAATCTCGGCGGATTACATTCGGAGAAAGGGAGGGAAATTTTGAAATTCGTCCGTCTCGCCGAAGGAGATCTCTTTTATCTGAAGAAGTTATTAGAAAAAGGGATAGCGGTCTTGGCTTATGAACTACCCGAAGATAAACCGATTGATATGCGGAAACTGATATGAATTAGAGAAATGACGGCTGAGCAACTGATTTTATTTTTTAGTCTCGCCTCCGGTTTTTTAATCCTGGATAAGTTTGCCTTCGGACAATTTGGCCTCTCGTCGCCCATTATCCTTGCCCCACTCCTTGGTTTTTTATTCGGTGAGCCGGCGGCCGGTCTCAGGATTGGTATTCTCTTCCAACTTCTCTTTCTGGTCAATTATCCCCTGGGCGGCAAGGATTTGCCGGATAAAGAAATCGGGGCTCTTTCGGCCATCAGCAGTTTTATCATCTTAAAAAGAATGTCCGGAGGAGTTGGGGTCACCCAATTAGCCATCGCTTGCCTCTTTGCTCTACTGGCTACTGTTTTTGGTCGGGAGACAGAAAAGGTTTTGAAAAGGGTGAACAAAGATATTCCTCACCTCTTTGGTCTTCTGACAAGTTTCGGGCGGGGTTTTATTACCACCCTTCCCTTTTTAATCCTTGCCTACTTCACAAATTCATTGATTGATGACCGACGCGGTCTTTTTGCGGTATGGACTTTTGTCCCACTGCACCAGCGGCTAGTCCAATTTTTTATCCCCTTAGGTCTGGGTTGTGCCTTTAGCCCGCTATTTTCCCATTATCTCTTAAAATCTACCGCTAACCGGTGGCAGGCATTTGGTCTCTTTTTATTGGGTGGACTTTTGGCCGCAATCTTATGCTTTCTAAGAAGATAGGCAGAGGTCAAATTGCTCTCGGGCTTTTCAAGAGTTTATTCTTGCAGGCCTCCTTCTCTTACCAATGGAGACAAGGGAAGGGTTTGGGCTTTGTCCTCCGATCTCCCCGACTGCGGGAATTTAATACTAATCCCTATCTCTTTCCGACAATTTTTGGTCTTTGGTTAAAAGAGGGGGTAGAAAAGATTGAAAACTATTCCCAAATCCTTGGAGCAATTGGCGACGATTTTTTCTGGCGGCGTGCCCTCCCTTTCTTCTCGCTTCTCGCTATTCTCTTCTTTCTTTTGAGCCCGTCTTCTCTCTTGGGCGTTCTTATTTTTCTTATCCCTTATAATTGCCTCACATTTTTTACTCGCCTCTGGGGTTTTCGTCTCTCCTATAATGAAGGCGAGGCCGGGGTCTTGCGGATGTTAAGATTCTTGAAAACTGGCAGTAGGATTTTAGAACCCCTCATCCCTATCGTTATTGGCTTTCTCTTCTTTTTCTTTCTCTTAAACAAAAATATTTTTTTATCTCCGGTTCCTGATTTATCCTGGCTTTTTTTTACCCTGGCTTTTATTGGCTCATTAGTCCTCTATCAGTTAAGCCCAATTTTTACCGCGGCGCGGATTTTCTTTTGCCTCTTGATACTTTTAATTTTCCTGGTAATATTAAGGTAATTTTTTATGATCAGAGAAGAGATTGAAGTGAAAAACGAAATTGGGATGCATATTCGGGCGGCAATTGAATTTACTCGCCAGGCGAATAAGTTTGAATCCGAGGTCCGACTGTTTAAGGATGGCATCTGGGTCCCGGGTAAGAGTATAATCTCGGTTCTTACCTTAGGATTACCGAATAAAAGCCGGGTCATCTTAGAGGTGAGTGGTGAAGACGAAGTGGAGTGTTTCAAGACCTTGAAGGCAATTTTGGAGACCGAGAAATTGTGATTGAGTTATACGATAAATATTTATGAAAGAGCGAATTTTAAGAGGGATACCGATTTCATCCGGTGTTGGGATTGGAAAGATATATATCTATCAAAGAAAGTTACCTCCGGTAGAAGAAAGGGTTATCCCGGAGGCCAGGCTCGAAGAGGAGATTAGTAGTTTTCGGTCGGCGCTCAGTTCGGTTGAAGGGGAATTAAATTTAATGTATCAGAAGGTAAGAGAAGAGATGGGGGCGGATATTGCCGAATTTATTAAGTTCCAAATCCTCCTTCTTAAAGATAAAACGATTTTAGAAGGAGTGGAAAAGATTATCCGGGAAAAGAAAAGAGATGCGGCTTTTGCCTATCATCAGGTGATAAAAGATTATATCTCACCAATGCTCTCCTCACCCGTTCCTTTTATGCGCGACCGCATAATTGATATAATGGACTTGGCGGAGCGGATTTTGCTTTCCCTTTTGGGCCGGACGAAAGATTCCCTCCTTTCTCTATCCGAGGAGGTTATACTCTTTGCCCATAATCTTGCTCCAACCGATGTGGCAATGATTGATAAAAGGTTTGTCAAAGGGGTGGCGGTTGAATCGGGTGGAAAATCCGGGCATGTGGCAATAATGACTAAAGCCCGAGAGATTCCCGCGGTGAATGGTATCCCAAACCTCCTCTCCCAAGCCCGGGCCGGTTTTACCGCAATTGTTGATGGCAACCGGGGAGTTATTATCCTTAACCCCAATGAGAAACGACTTGGGCAATACCGGCGGGAAATGGAAGAGGAAAGGCGACGGCGGGCATCTTACTCCCGAAAGAAGGAAGAAGAACCAATTACCCGCGATGGGAAATATATTGACCTCTCCGCCAATATTGAGTTTATTGGCGAGGTGGAGATGGCCAAAGAATACGGGGCAAAAGGGATTGGACTCTTTCGCACCGAATACATCTTTCTATCCCGACGCCGACTTCCGACCGAAGAAGAACAACTCTTCTTTTATCAAGAAGTCTCTTCTAAGATGAAACCTTATCCGGTAATTATCCGGACATTTGACTTGGGGGGTGATAAAATAATTCCGGGATATTCCGAGACCAACCCCTTTCTCGGCTGGCGGGGAATAAGGGTTGGGCTGCAAAAAAAAGATTTCCTAATAACGCAAATCCGAGCGATCTTAAAGGCGAGCGCCCAAAATAAAAATTTAAAAATAATGTTCCCGATGATTACCGGGATTGAAGAGATACAGGCTTGCCGGGTTATCCTTAATAGTGTGAAGGAGGAGTTAAAAGAGAAGAGGGTTCCTTTTGACCCGGCGATTGAATTTGGCATAATGGTCGAGACCCCAGCCTGTGCCCTTTTAGCGGAGAAGTTTGCTAAAATCTGTAGTTTTTTCTCAATCGGCTCTAATGACCTCATCCAGTATACTTTGGCCTGTGCCCGGGATAACGAAAAGGTTGCCCACCTGTATGACCCATTCCATCCCGCGGTCATCCGACTTTATAAGGAGACGATTGATGCCGCAAGAAAAAATGGGATTTGGGTCGGCGTTTGCGGCGAACTGGCATCTGAACCCCTGGGTATTATCCTTTTGGTTGGATTAGGGATTGATGAACTTTCTATGGTTCCGCACCGCATCCCGGTCGCCAAAGAGATAATCCGTTCCTTAGAATTCACTCGCTTACAGGATACAATCAAAAAAATATTGACCCTCTCGACGGGCAGCGGTGTAAAAAGATTCCTGGTTGGTGAGGTAAAGGAAAACTTCCCAAAATTAAGTGCTATTTTTGGGTAAGCGATGGCCAGGGTCTATCAAATGATTTTGGAGTTACCGGAACAAATCCTTAAATCAATTAAACTGATTAAAGATGCCGACATCAAAAGATTGAGGGGGAAGATAGAAAATATTGTAATCTCTGGTGTTGGTGGTTCGGGAATCGGCGGCGAGATTTTAAGCGGATTAGGTTATAAATATTCTCCAATTCCCATATTGACCGCCCGGGATTACACAATTCCCTCGGTAGTAAAAAATACTACCCTCTTCTTTGTGGTTAGTTATTCCGGGAATACCGAGGAGACAATTTCAACTTATCTCCAAGCAAAACGGAAAAGAGCAGCTTGTGTCGTCTTGACCAGCGGCGGCGTCCTAAAAGATTTAGCCGAGAAAAATGGCGATATCTTGATTGAAATCCCTCCGGGGCTACCACCCCGGCAAGCCATCGGGTTTCTCTTTATCCCTCTTTTGCTTTATACCAGCCGACTGGGGTTTCTCCCCTTCAAGGATGCGGTGATAGAAAATACGGCACGGCAACTTAAGCGAAGTAGTTTGGCTTGCGATAATATCGCTAAAAAATTAGCCCACGAGTTCTACCAAAAGATTCCTTATATCCTTGCCTCTTCTCTTTTATATTCATCAATTGCCTACCGTTGGAAATGTCAGTTAAATGAAAATGCCAAGACC
Organism: uncultured bacterium; assembly: GCA_964425275.1. Lineage (GTDB taxonomy): Bacteria > Hydrothermota > Tepidihabitantia > Tepidihabitantales > JBDRVQ01 > CAYRLZ01. The sequence goes on from CAYRLZ010000035.1 coordinate 19,776, forward strand.
TTATCTTTCTTTAATACCCTCCCAGAACAGAATCATAACGAAATTGAAGGGATTGGCCGACCGGAGGTTCTTAAAGATTTATTAGTGCTGGTTGTGCTTTATGACCCGGATTGCCATAAAAGGATTCGCCGCCGACTGCAATTCTTACCAGTAATCTTAAAAGGGGAATATGCCTCATTTATTCGGGTCATGCCTTTGGGTAGTAATGAGTTAGAGAGACTCTTTTCTCTGATAATGATTGGTGATTTAGTAAGTTATCACCTGGGCGCTTTATCTAAAACCGAGGTTGAAAAAATTGAGCGAATTGAGCGGCTAAAAAAACTACTTGGCGGTTTTCCAATAAGAAAAAACAAAAACGCTAAATTCTGAATTCTTTGGTCTTGACATTTGGTTATTTTTATGTTATAATAAATACCAAAAATGAGGAAAGTTTTCGGTTATAGGTTTTATGAGAAGTAGGAAAAGATGGATTTTAAACCAAGAGGAGGTAAAATGAAGAGATTTATAAAAATATTAGCCACAATCGGCATCCTGACATTTCTTTCGCTTTCCGCCCAGGAATTAGTGGTGAATGGTGATTTTGAGCAAGCGCTGAATATTGGCTGGACAATAGATGCCTCCGGAAGTTATACGATTGACCGATACACCTGGCCCCATCCCGACCCAGATTATGAGGCGTATGTCTATAAAATGGCTACGGTCTATGCATCAATTTATCAAATAGTTGACCTACCCAGTCTATTTTGTGATGTCTCCTTTTCCGCCAAATTCCGAAAGAAGGAGGCTTCTTCTACTTGCTGGCCGGTATCAGCCGTTATCTTTACTTATCTTGATGAAAATAATAACGCCCTCGGCAGCACAAGGGTCTATTATCCCAGTCCTTACTGTAACTGGCAGGCAGGACCGACCATGCACCTGATAAAAGTAGAGGATACCCTGTGGAATTCTTATTCATTTAATATCCAGAACGAGATAGCTCAGAATTTACCCGGTGTTGACCCTAATGCTGTGCGCAAGGTGAAGGTTTCCCTTTATGCCTATAACAGTGGTAGTTGAGGAGGTCCTTGGGCGGAGGTCTCCGCCGATGATATATCAATAATCAGTCGGACAACTCGTCCTTATATCTCCTTAAACCGAACTCGCATCACCGGTGACCAAAACGGCAACGGCAGACTTGACCCGGGAGAGACCGGAAATTTAATCACCTATCTACGAAATTCAAGTCCGATTCCGGCAACGAACCTAGGAGGAATTTTACGGGAAAATGACCCCTATATCTCAATACTGGATTCCAACTCCTTTTATGGAGATGTCGGGGCATACGATAGCACAGATAATCGTGATGACCCATTTGTCGTTACCGCAAGTAGTTCCACACCTCCGGGCTATGTAGCTAATCTCTCCTTATATTTAGTCTGTAATGAGACATCCTGGACGAGGAATTTTACCTTAACGATTGGGGTGCCGGTTCAGCCACCCGGCACAAAGATTTGGGGACCAAAACCAATTTCTGGAACTCCGAGCACGGCGGGACTCTATGGTCTTGCCTATAATCCAACCAATGACCGGATCTATGTCTGTCATTTCCGAGCCCGAAATATCTTTATTTATTCCTCTGATTCTTTGCTCACCTCTTTTGGCACAATCCCGACACCAAATAATGAGACGGCCTGCACTGATATAAAATACTGTGCCTATGACAATACCTTCTGGGTCGCCTCTTACCAGACGAAGCGGGTTTATAAAATATCCGCTACTGGAACGGTTCTTCGGCAATTTGCCAATCCGGCAAATGACTATCCTACTGGACTTTGCTGGGACGAAAACGAACGCCTTCTCTATCTGGCTGACCGAAGGGGTGTTGGGGTATTGCCCGGTTATATCTATGTCGTTGATACCCTGGGCAACCGGATAAGGCAGATGATTATCCCCTTAAATGCCAATGTCGGTCCGCGCTGTCTAGCACTGGAAAAATCCGGCGGCAACCCGAATCGTCCAACCCTCTGTCATCTCTATACATCATTTAATGCTGCGGGCAATGCGGTTGATAGCGTTGGCGTTTATGAACTGAACCGGGATAATGCCGCAATCTTGCAGCGCTTTCTTATCACGGAAAGGTATAATGCAAGAGGTGTTGAATATGACCCAAGGGATGCCAGCCTCTGGGTTACGATAATGGAGATGGCAGCTGGTGGTCCTAATAACTACATTGTGAAATATGCCGGCTTCCACCAGCCAGGAACTTCCCAGGAGGAACCAGACTCACCAGTCCGGGATATATCAAGGGTGCGCTGCTTGCCCAATCCATTCAATCGCACACTTCTCATCGCCTATCAATTAAAGAGAGGCGGTGATGTCCGGGTCACAATTCACGATGCGGCTGGACGAATGCTTACCTGCCTTGCGGAGGGTAGGCAAAATTCTGGAACTTACTATCTTACTTGGGACGGAAAGGACCTCTCCGGCATTTACTTTGTGAATATCCGCACGAACCAAGAGAACCTCTGGTATAAGGTGATTAAATTCTAAGGGACTTTACTAAAACCTTTATTTACGGTCAGTTTCTGGGTGAAAGAGAACCTCTGGTATAAGGTGATTGAATTCTAAGGCTTGTGTAGGGGGGAGTTTTTAATCTATTTTCGACACGAATTAGACTTTCTACTCTATCAGGAATATAAAGAAAGATAGCATCTTTGTCGGTCACATTGCTTTTGGCCCTGGTTGGGGTCTTATTTAGGCTTCTTAATAAATAGATATTGTCCCTTTACCGGATTTTATTCCTCAATCTCTAATTTCTCCTTCTTATAACCTTTTGGCAGTTCAAAGATTTGGGGTTTGAAGCTCTCTTTTTTTACTTCTTTGATTTCCATCGTGAATTCCTTCTTCCCTTTTTCGTAGCCGATAATTCGCACCGGGACACCCCAGAAACCTCCCTCTTTCTTTTCGGTGCCAAACCGGTAGAAATGGGCGGCGGCGTCTTTTATCATCTCCGAGAAGAATTTACCCATCTCCTCCAAGACTTTCACCTCTTCGGGTTTTATCCCAATCTTTGGGTAATCGGTTGCCCAGACCTCCTCTACCTTTTCCTTTCCTGCGTAGCCTTCGTATTTATCGCAGAGCCACTGGTTTACCTTTTGACCACTGGCGACCTTCTTATAGGCAATCTTTCTCTCTTTTGGGGGCGTCTTCCCTTTCATTACCTCTTCCATCCTCTTCCTTTGTTCCGGTGGGAGGTCTTCCATCATCTCCTCCATCATCTTCATCCCTTCCTCCATCTTCCCTTTCATTTTTTTCACATCCTCTTTCGTTATCTCCATGTAGGATTTCTCCTTATGGTCAATTGACCAGAACAGATTTTTATCGCCTCGGAAGATGATACTCATATCGGTCTCGCTGTCTCTTATGTCCGTTCGCATCCGGTCCTTTTCAATTAAAAGGGTATGGGTTGTCTTCTCTTTCCCTATTCCGTTCTCGTAAAGGGAGACCATGCGCACGCCGGGATAGGCGATTAAAAAAAGCAAGAAAATTCCTAAGACCAATGCCTTTTGGTTATTCATATTTCACCTCACTTTTAATTATAAGGAGATAAAAAGGAAAGTCAACTATGCCATTCGCGAAAGAAAAACTTGGTCCAATATTTTAGTTAAAAACCCAATAAAACTAAACCCAAGAAGAGAGGGTTAAGGAAATTAAAATTCCGTGAAACACTTTGAGCGGATTTTTACTCTATATTTAGATATGAGAAAAAGGCTAATTTTATTAAGTATAGTTAAATCAATAACTTATGTTTTAGAGATTAACCCCTTCGTATTTTATCTAATAAGGAGGTAAAAATGAGAGGATAAATAACCAATTAAAAAGACCCAACCCCTTTTATCTGCGACCAATCCACCCGGCATAGGAGGGGATTTTTCTTTTTGGAAGGGGGAGCGCTACAGGGGGTGCTATTCGGGATGGTATTAAATGCCCTATTCTATACCCTATTCTCTTGCCTATTCGGTATTCTATTCTCTTTTCTATTGGTAATCCTATTCTCTTTTCTATTGAGAGTTCTATTCTCCTTCCTATACAGAAATCTATTCTCTCTCCTATTGGGGGTGCTATTCAGAGTTCTACTCTCCTTCCTATAAACTGTTCTATTCAGAGCGCTATTATTGGCTCTATGCCTCATCGTAGTAAAGGTTAATATCCAGATTCTAATGGATAGAAGTTTCCTGTGGGGAAACCTTTTTATCAGGTCATTTTGCCTTTAAGGCTTTGATTTTACGGGACTTATCGGATTTTTCCTGAAAAATGGGGGTATAGGGGATGCTATTCTCCTTCCTATTCTGGGTGTTATTTTAAGTGACGGAGAGGATCTAATTCCGGTCCATTATTTTCAGGACCTTTTTTATTCTTTCCTCATCAAACCCGACAATAATTTCATCCTCAACAACGAGGGTGGGAAAGGAAATCCGAGGGTTGTATCTTCGGATGGCATTAAGGGCCTTCTCTCTTTCCTTGCCCTTCAGTTTATCAATATAAATGAGTTCAAATTGAATTTTATTCTTTTCTAAGAGGTCAATGGTCTTTTTACACCAGACGCAAGTGGTAAGGGCAAAGAGTTTTATTTTTGGCATATTAGGGATGGGGATAAAGAATACTGTCTCGTTTGCTTATCCCTCTAACTCTTCAAATAGGTCCTTTGCGGCACCGCATTCAGGACAAACCCAGGTATCCGGTAAAGATTCAAAGGGAGTGTCCGGAGGGATATCATTATCCGGGTCGCCTTTTGCCGGGTCATAGATATAACCACAAATCGTGCACTGCCACTTTTTCATATTTTTCTCCTTCTCTAATTATAGGGAAGGATTAAAGGTTTGTCAAGTTGCCAGTGAAACTTTTGGTGCTAATAGCGCCTTTATGGTCGTTTTATTTTATAGGGCAATAACCAGCCGTTGAAGTCGTATTTGGCATCCGGGGTATAAAGTGTGTGGCGATTTAAGAGGTCAAAGAAAGCAAAACGTGGACTGGCGACGATTTGGGTTCGCCAGGTTCCGGTGAAGACGCCGGGTCCGGCCTTATTGAATTTGACCCGGACATAAAAGGGCCAAATTAGGATAAATGTGTGGAGAAAGGCCTCGCTATTGGTGGCATCTGTCCATAGGGTTAAAGTAACAAGTTCCGCGGGTTTAAAGGTTAATAAAGTATCAAGGGGAAAGAAGGTGTTTAGGGGGTTGGTGATTACTAAATTAGGATGACTCTCACTCTGGATCCGTAGGCTATCAATTTTTATCGTATTGACCGAATCAGATTCTACCGAGGCCAGAGAGATTTTTTTTAACTGCCAGCCCCGGGTTACCGTATCCTCCACATCGCCGGTTTGTAAAAATATTGCCTGGGTATTAGGATTGAACCAGACCGTATCTTTGCTTATCGCCCGGATAATTGCCCCGCTTTTCGGTTTCAATATCCGGTTTTTTATGGCAAAGCATAAAAAGAAATAAGAAACTGACAAGGAGTAAAAAAGGGATAAATTGTTTCATATTTCACCCCAATAATTTTTAAGGATAGGATAGCATAAAAAGGAAAGAAGTCAAGGGATAGATAAAAATCTTAAAGGTTAAGGGGTATGAGGATAAAGGTGAGGGGATTACTTCTGGATTAAGACCAATTTTAACCCTTCCGCGGCACGGGAAGCAGGAAGTGGGTCCGGTTTAATGAAGTATAAGCCAGATGCGAGGATTTTCTCCCTTCGCCGACCGAGTGCATCATAGAAGATACCCTTTAGCTTTTTTAACTCATCCCCCCGCTGAATTATTCTCACCGCCGAAGGCTTTTCTTTTATCCCACTATAGACTTCCCGCCGGCCAATAATTTCATTATCCTTCTCGTAGAGACACCAGAGATAAACACCGCCTCGGCCAAAAGAACCGGTGATAACCGGTTTTGAAGATACCGCGTTCGTCTCCACCGGGACAAATGACGGGAGGTGGGAGAACTTGGAATAGATTTTCTGCCCTCGGTTCCAGACGAGACAATAGGAGAGAATATTTTCTGTTGGGATATAATATCCCATACCGGAGGGATAACGGTCAAAAATCGTGTCGCTGGTTATTGGGTGACAGGTGGCAAAGGTGTCAATACCGGTCATCCAGATATCACGGCCTAATTCATTGAACCAGAGGAAAGCCGAGCCCCAGAACCCAAAGTTTACTATTTCCGGCGATAGATTATTGCCCGAAGTTGTGCAGACCGGGGTATTCATCTGCCAGAGACCGTTCCGGAATTCGGAATAGTGGATATGGCTAAGGCCCCGGTCCATCTTCTTAAAAACCGTAAGCGGGCGCTGAAAATTGGAAGTGAAATAGCGCCCGGCAACTTTCGGCTCAAAAGGCGCTCCCCGACCGATACTATCCGGAACTACCAGTAAGCGAGACCAGGTATTTTGGGTATAAAAGCGAGAATGGATTTTATGATAACCATTTTCCTGGAGAGCCTCCCAAACTACCCAGACGGTATCGCCAATAACCGCTAGACTTGGGTTCATATTCAGGTAAAGAGTATCGGTAATAGAGTAGGGCAGGGAAAATCCAGCGGTATCCCCTTGGGTTAGATAGATATGCCAATTGTTGTTTGTCCTCTTCTGAAAAGCCACCCAATATTTACCGGTTCGGTAACTATAGGCAATAACCGGTTTGGTATTATCCGAAGCGGTATCTTGGGTTATATGGATTATATTCCACCAGTTTCCGTTATTATCAAAAAATCGGACGAGGATGTTATGGACGCTTCCTTCCTGTTTTTGCCAGACTACCCCGGTGCCCAAACGAGTGAGATTTAATTCCTTACAGGTCTCCGGATTACTGTTGGCATGGGAACCATCGGAAATGACCACTGGGTCGGACCAAGGATAAATTATTAAGGGGATAAAAATTAGACCGAAAAACTTTAATCCTTTCATAATTCACCTCCCGGCTTCTTTCACCCTCCTTATTTTCTGAGAACCCGTCATCTCCTTTAAGGAAGGTGGAATTATATCTCATCAACTTTACAATTATTTCCCGCTCCTGTCAACTCCGCCCTGCCTAAATTAGCCAATCCGGAGTTAAGTTCCCGGCAAGAACCAATCGTTAGGAGTCATAAGCGAAAGGATGAGATTGACAGGACAAGTATTTTGGTTTATAATTGGTATTAAAGAAAAGGAGAAACGATGCCGACCTTTTTTACAATTACCGAGGTTATTCAGATGGCAATCCAGACAGAAAAAATCGGGAGGGATTATTACCAAGGTATGGCCAAAAAGACAAAGAACCCGGAACTTCAGGAACTCTTCGGTTCTTTGGCCGAGGAAGAGATAAGACATGAGGCTTTTTTTAAGAATCTCTATCAGAAGATTAAGGGAAGGCATTATTCCCTTCCCTATAACTGGCCAGAACTTCAGAAATATCTTCGGGGAATAACTGAGTCCCGTTTCTTTACGGGCGAAGAGAAAGGGATAAAACAGATGGCGTGGGCTAAGACCAAAGAAGAAATCATTAAGTATGCCATCGGATTTGAGAAGGAGACGGTGCTCTTTTACTTAGAAATCCTCAATCTCGTTCCACCCGAAGATATTGGTTTGGTCCAGGAGATTATAAATGAAGAGAAGTCTCATATCCGAAGACTCGCTGAGCGACTGCCCAAGATTAAATCCTGACTTTTGAAGTTATGACCAAGAGGAGGAGGGATGAAAAATTATTCACGATGTGAGATATATGGGATAGCGATAAAGTCGGAGATTGACGCCTTCCGATTTTATGATAAATTTCTCCGGGGATTAAGGCGCAGTAAAGAGATAATCTCTTCTATTGCCCTCTTAGCCGAGAAATTGGAATTCCTAAAGAAGGAGGAGATAAAGCACCGCCAATTACTTTCTTCCCTTTATTCAAAGGAGTTTCCCAAGGTTAAACTTCGGCTACCCCAAAAGGGGGTGATTGGGTTACCAGTGATTTCGCCCCGGGAGAGAATTTCTTTACCTTCTCTTTTGGAAAAAGCGATGGCCGCCGAGGGCGCTGCGGAAAAATTCTATCGGGACGCCTGGGAGAGCTCCTCAAATGAAAATAGCCGAAGGCTTTTTATTTACCTCGCCAGTATGGAAAAAGGGCACTATTATCTCTTAAAGGCGGAATACGACCTCCTCAATACTTTTAGCGATTACGATTCCTATAAGAAATTCTCCCTGGAACACTTAGGGCCTTAAATATTAGCCAATTTCTCATGCGGGTATATCTTGACCATCAGTCAGCTACACCCCTTGACCCAGAGGTGCAGAAGGTGATGAGCGAATCCCTTAAAGTCTTTGGTAATCCGCAGGCGATTTATTATGAAGGAAGAGAGGCAAGAGCGATGTTGGAAAATGCCCGGAAATCGGTTGCGGATTTAATCCAGGCGACACCCGATGAGATATATTTCACCTCCTCCGGAACAGAAGGCAACAATCTGGCGCTAAAAGGAATCGCCCTCGGTTATAAAGATAAGGGCAACCATATAATTACCTCACCGATTGAGCATATCTCGGTCCTTGCCTCCCTTGCCTCCTTAAAAAAGATGGGATTTGTTGTCTCTTTTCTGCCCGTTGATAAATATGGGATGATTGACCCAGAGGCAGTGAGGAAGATGATAAGAAAGGAGACGATTTTAATCTCGGTTCAACACGCGAACAATGAGATTGGGACAATTCAACCAATTGCTGAAATCGCCAAGATTGCCCAAGAGAATAATATTGCCTTCCATTCCGATGCGGTGGCGAGTTGTGGGAATCTCCCAATTGATGTGAAGGAATTAGGAGTGAACGCCTTGACGATTGCCGCCCAAGGATTTTATGGGCCAAAAGGGGTGGGGGCATTATACTTAAAGAGAGGATTAAGATTTTCTCCTTTGATTGAAGGCGGAAATCAAGAAAAGGGCATTCGGGCTGGAACGGAAAATCTATTGGGGATTATTGGTATGGGTAAGGCGGCGGAAATCGCCAAAAGGGAGATGGAAATTAGGGGACAAAAGATAAGACCATTAAGTGAGAGAATAATTAGAGAACTCCCAAAGATAATTGAAAACACCTATCTTACCGGGCATCCAACCGAACGGCTCTTTGGGCATAGCAGTTTCTGTATTGAGTTTATTGAAGGAGAGGCGCTGCTTCTCTTTTTAGATGATGAAGGGATTGCGGCCGCTTCCGGATCGGCCTGCACCTCCCGCACTTTGCAGGCATCCCATGTCCTTTTGGCGATTGGCATTGAACATGCCTTAGCCCAGGGTTCTCTAATCTTCACCTTAGGCAAGGATAATACCGAGGCGGATGTTGACTATCTATTAGAGAAACTACCACCAATCGTTCAACGATTAAGGGAGATGTCCCCTTTATATGCCAAATATTTAAGAGGGAAACCAAGGTGAACATAAGTAAAATCCTAAACTCAAAAGTCCAAATGCTTAAGAATAAATATTCTTTAAACCACAGATTTTCTGCGAAGCAGGGTGGTTGGATTTTGAATTTAGAGATGGTTTAGAAGAGAAAGTTTGGAATTTTGAGTTTCTTTAAAGGAGTGGATGATGTATTCCGAAAAGGTGATGGAGCATTTCCGAAATCCGAGGAATGTCGGAGAGATTGAGGACGCCGATGGGAAGGGAGAAGTAGGGAATCCGGTCTGCGGGGATATGATGACTTTTTATATTAAAGTGAAAGATGGGGTCATCATCGATGTGAAGTTTAAGACCTTTGGTTGTGGGGCGGCGATTGCTGTTTCCAGTATCGTTTCGGAAATGGCGAAGGGCAAGACAATTGAAGAGGCGCTTGGGATTACCAACGAGTTAGTGGCGAAGGAATTGGGTGGGCTACCACCAAATAAACTCCACTGTTCCAACCTAGGAGCCGCTGCCCTCCATAAGGCAATAGAAGATTATCGGCAAAGGAGGAAGGATGAAGGAAAAGAGTAAATGCCTTTGTCCGTTCTGTTTAAAGACCGTATTCTATGAAGAACCGGTCTGTCGCCCCTGTGGGATTGAATTCGTCACCTGTTCTTGTGGTGAACTCGTTCCCCGCACCAAAGAGACCTGCCCGCAATGCGGTAAGAAGTTAATTGGCCGGGACTCTAAACCCTAAACCGAAGCCGGGCTTTTCCTTTCGGCGAATTCCTTTATCGCCTCTTCGGAGAGTGGGTGATTTCCTAAGGAGATAATCACATCATAGGGTAGGGTCAAATGATGGGCGCCAGCGAGAATGCATTGAATCGCCTCTTCCTTGCTTTTAATACTCGCCGCCAGGATTTCGGCTTCGTAGCCTTTGGTTTCAATAATCTCGCGCATTCGTCGGACGAGTGATAGGCCATCACCTTGAAGGCAGGTCGCCCGATTCACATAAGGGATAAGGTATTGGGCGCCAACCTCACAGGCCAGATAGGCCTGATAATCACTGAAGATCGCGGTTACGGCACAAGGAATTTCTGGTCCCAATTTTCTTACTAAACTGATATAGGTGGTGCGGGCGGGAATTTTTAGAGCAATCTTCTCTGGCGCGATTTCAAAAAACTCGTGCGCCTCTTTTTCCATTTCGGAAAGCGTCTCTTTGCTCAATTGGTAGAATATAAGTTGGGGTGAAATTTCGCTCAGTTCTTTAATTACTTCCTTGGCTGGGCGGGGAACCTGGGCGAGGAGTTTTGGATTGGTTGTGATACCCCGGATCAGTCCTAAATCAGTAAGTTTCTTCACTTCCTCTTTTTTCGCACTGTCAATAAATAGTGCCATATTCCCTCCAATTTGAGAGTCTTCAATAAAGTTTCTTAATTTTTACTCTCTTATAATAATGTTTCAATATCGCCAAATAAGAATAGCCTCGTCGGGCCATCTCCATTGCCCCACTCTGACACATCCCTACCCCGTGTCCCCAACCTCTACCCTTGATCAACAAGAAACCACTTGCGAGATGGATATCAAAGAGATTAGATTTTAGTTGCAGGGCTTTCTGGAAATCTTTTCCGGATAAAAAGAAATTCCCCTGAGAGGTTGAAATCCGAACTCTTTTAACCCTTTTTGTCTTTTTCTCCTTATCCAATGATATTCTTTTAATCCGGATGCCTTGTGGTGCGTAAGCCGACATCGGTTTTTTACCATTTTTCGTCTTAGAGCCAGAAGCAATTAAATTAACGAATTCCTTCACCTTTAGTTTTAACTCCCATTGGAAATGGGGAGAAGAGGCGCAGAATGGTTTTCTTCCCGAAGAGTGGTTCGGTGTATCCGGGAGGGGTTTCAGATAGGGTTTATTTTTCGTATTTAGGACACCACCACAGGTTGAGTGGTAATAGGCAATGATTGGTCGGTTTTGATGAGTGAGAATTTCTCCCGAAGTTAAATCCACCGCCTTCCTGGTTAATTCTGTTTCCCAACTCTTTCCCTTATAAGCCTGGTCAATCGCCGGAAGTGATTGGATGTGATAAGGGGAATTGATATTGGCGAGCATTCTATTTACCGCATAGGTCCGGGCAGCAACTGCCTGGGCCTTTGCCGATTCAAAATTCTTCTCATTTAGTGGTCCGATTTCACAACCAACAACCGAATAGAGATATTCTTCTAAGGGCAAGATATTTATCACTAAGATCTTACCTTTAACTCTTCTTACCTCAATTGTCCCCCGGTATTCTAATTCGCCAACTTTCAACCCAGCGGTGGACTTTTTCTTGGGGGTGATATGGAGAATGTCGGGCGCCCGCCCGATATTACAGAGATTCTTAGGGGTTTGCCCCTTAAAAAAAAGGCTATCATTCTTTAAGACAATTCTATCTCCTTTTTTCATTTCAATATTGCCCGCGGTAAATTCCTGATTGGAAGTGATTATCAGAGAATCAGTAATTTCGGAACTGATTAAGACTCGGATGAGAGGGTTGGGTTGTTGATTGGGCATAATAAAAGCCGGGGCACAGGAAAGACCAGAGATAAGATAGAAAATAGAAGTTATGGAAAAGAGATAAAATTTCATCTTATGAGTATAAGAAGATAAAAACCGAAAGTCAAATGCTTGACATTTAGGGGGAATTTATTTATAATAGGGCAGAGTAGGAAAAATAAATAAAAGGGAGGAATTATGAATCGGTTTCTTATTTTATTTTTAATTCTTAGCGGCCTAATTTTTGCTGAGAAAGAGGCAGTTCAAATCACATATTCTCCTTCCTTGAAATCTCTTGGCTTCTCTTACTCCACGGAAAACTACCGTCCGGCGCAGGAAGTTCCCTGTCCGGTCCAACCGGAAGTGCGATACGAGAATAAAGAAGTTCCAGCCTTGCTTGACTGGGATTTAGATATTGTGGTGGATACTTCCCTAATCCTCAGTTATGACGCGGACTACGATGAACAAACCGGTTGGATTTGGGTAGCGGTTGCCCCAGCAACTGATTCATTAGTTCGGCTCTACCGTTCTACGGACAACGGATGGCACTGGTCCCATCTTGTGAGTATCAGACATACACCGAGGAGTCTTTACTCTAAGGTGGGTGTCGTTGTCGGTCGGGGAGATTCTAACTGGGTTTATCTCTTTGTCCGCCACCAGATACAGGATGGTGATATCTATCTCTTCCGATTTTCCTTTGATGCGGCAACCTGGACACATCATGCGGTATCGGCTGATGCTGATACGGTTGATGGTTTTTCAGTTTGTCGTGATTATCGCTTAAACTATGGGTTATACTGCGGTCAGGCGAATGAGGGGCGCGGCGGCAATAATGCCAAACTTCTCCGTTCCTTTGATTACGGCAAAACTTGGGATGCGCAAATCGGCGAAAATATCTGGGAGGGACATATCTCTATGGGTCCGACATCTTTTCTCAACCTAACCTTTGTCATTGCTGAAACAAGGAATGGTGTTATTTATCAGTATAATCGGGATTATGGTGACCCCACAGCCTGGTCACCGGCGATTATCGTTTCCGCTGATACCTTTGACCATTATCATCCCAAATTTAGTCAGGCTTTTACTACTCCGGATAGTTCAGCCACGGCCTGGATTATTTACTCCCACAACTATAAAAATACCGGAGACTACGATGTTGACTATGCGGTCCGTTCCCAGGTTTGGGGCGATACCTGGAAAAGAAACTATCATCTCGCTTGGAGTAGTATCCTTGATGAACTCGTCCCGGATGTGAAGAATTACAAATCGGCCGGTTATCTCTATGCCAATGCGGCTTATATTGCGGCCGATTCCGGTCGGCGCGATTCGGTTAATGTCTACTGCCGGTGGGCAAATGCCATTGGTGACCCAACCAGTTGGTCAACCCGACAAAAGGTTAATGATAGTGCCAAGGTAGCGGAGGCTGGTTACATTGGTCCAAAGGTCGTCTATTCACCCGGGGCACCGGTATTGGGTAGCGGCGTTTTATACTGCCGAAGTGCAAGTGGGGGGCATCCATACGGTCTTTACTTTGATGCCCAATGGATAACCAGGGCAATCTCCGAAGGACGAAAAACGAGTAAAGCCACCTTCTTAAAAATCTCTTCCAATCCGACAATTAGTCAGGTTAAAATGCATCTTACTTCTGGGGTGCAGGAAATAAAAATCTATAACTGCGCCGGAAATTTAATAAAGACCTTTACCAATCCGAATCGGACGGTCCTGTGGAATGGCCGAGACGAAAAAGGGGAACCAGTTAGTTCCGGTATCTATATTATTAACTTCAGGACAGCCATCGGCAACTTTTCCGAAAAGATTATTCTCCAACGATAAGAGGAGGAGAGAAAACAGAAAGATTACTTTTCTATCTTATTACTCCTAGCCAATCGCGTAGTAAGAACTGAACCCGTCCGAGGAGTAGAGAAACCCGAGCCATTACCGTATAGCCAAAAGAGGCACCAAATCCAACCATTAGAAAGATTATCCCTAAACCGGCGATACTCTTTATTGCGCCTCTCTGTTCCCAAGAAAAGAAGAAATAGATGATAGTAGAAATAACCCCAATTAAAGAAATAATCCCCCATAATAAGAGGTCGGTGCGCTGTAAGATGGCGGGTGTGAGCAGACTTCCCTGTATCTGTTTTATGACATTTGCCTGAAGGATTGCTGGTATCGCTACTCCGGAACCATAACCCAAAACAAATCCCATTGGGATGCGCATTAACCAGGAGACTTTTGGGAAGAAGATCGAGAGATATAAGACTCCTAAGAGAAGTGGGATTATATAAATCACCTTTCCCTCTTTGAAGAGAGGGACGATTAAATCCGGATAGAAAAAGTTATGCCAGGTGATGGCAATTGTATAACCAACCGAGACCCCAACATAGAGGTGTTCGGCAAAACGATAAAGGGGATTATCACCGTAAAGGAAAGAGAAGATAAATAAGGTCAAAAGGGCACTAAGCCAGGTCCAGATTTCTGGACTTATGTTCATCTTTTCCTCCTTAAGGCAAAGTAACTGATATTACCGATGAGAACCAAAATTATAATTATGAGATGGGCCAAGGATTGGGAATCCATAAGTTGGGAGGCGGGTTTAAATGCCGATGTCATGCCCGCCTTTTCAATGAGGAATTCGTATTCCGCGGCGGCCTTCATACCACCTAAGAGCCCGGTGAGTTGACCAGTTGACAGATAAGGATAGGCATCAGCCGCTGAGACCGCTGTGACACCCGCTCCCACCCGGATACCAAATCTTGTCTGGGCATAGGCAATCCAGGTCTCATATCCCGGTAGCCCGGCTGAAAGACTGATCATAAATGGAATATCTTTATAAGTTATATCCCCTTGGAATATGGGAAGGGAGTCATAGGGGGTGCCGTAATAGTCCGTAGGGAATGTCTCCTTCATACTCCGGCCGATGCCTAAGACGACCGCGGTTATCCCCGGCTTCCAACCTAAAAAAACATAATCCTTGCCATAGGTCTTATTATATTCTGGGGCAACGGTCTTTAAGCCTTCTTCGCCTAAGCCGACACCAGTTATCCAGAGACCAGAGACAATAACCCGAAGGTTTCGGGAAAAGGCATGCCTTAAGATTGATAGATACATCGGATATAACTCAGGCATTGACTGGGGGTCAAAGTCAATTGATATGAAGAGATACGAGCCTTCTTTTAACCCATCAATCGCCTTGAAAAGTTCTTGAGTCCGTTTTCCAACCCGGCCAACAAGACCTAGGGGCCTAATTAAGGGAAGGATAATCGCCACCGCCATTACTAGGAATATAAATCTTCGGTCAATCTTACCAATTCTTTCCCAGAAGTTCATCTCTTACCTCCCAGCCAGCCTCTTTCAATGCCGAGGATAATCTTCAAAGAGGTAGCGATAACACCTAAGGCGACCCCAAACATAATCCCTCTCTTTGCTGCCATATTAGGGACGGAAAGGAGCCACTCGGCAAGGTCAGAGAGTTTTGGATGGAGCGCGGTGCCAATTGGCACCATGCCTAACATCACAATAAAGGAGGCAATTAAGAGAAGCGTTGCCTCTTTTGTGCGGGCGCGGAAGGCCCGATAAGCGGCGGAGGCCATATAGAAGGCGAGGATTGAAAACATTGTCGCACCGAGGGGAACCAGAACATTAGAAAAGATGAGCCTAAGATAAGACTTGGCACCAACGCCAAAGACTAAGCCAATAATAGCCGTGGCAATAAGCGTAATCAGGGTCACCACGGAAAAGCCCCATTCTCCCTTTTTACGCTTTATTTGTTCATAGTGCCTTAAACTGACACTCCTCACCCCTAAGATGAGAGCAAAGGCGGCAATTATCCGTATCCATTTCAAGGTTAAGTCAAAAAAAGATTGGGAGAGGGGATGAGGAATAAAAAACTGTATAACCATTAGGAGACCCATTATAAAACATATCGCTAATGGTAGACTCCTGCTCATTAGAACCTCCTTACCGGACGGCAAAAAAATGTTCTATTGATTGGAGGAAGTTAAATTGAGGGAGAGCGGAGAGGAGAAGTAAGATACTTGCGATGAGAAGTAAGAAGAGGATGGTGATTTTTCCGTAGTCCTGTCCTTTTAGCGAACCAACGAGTAGGGGCTCACGGGAGAGATAGGCGGAGGCGGCATAGAGTTCTTCTCCAATTAAGGTATAATCACAGGCGGTGATGAAGAAGGGGAGTTGATGAACCGCGTCCGTCCCAGCAATTTGAATGGCACCAGTTGTGGCACCGGTTTCGGCCAAAATTAGGGATTCCGCCCAAAACATACCCAAAAAGAAATTGGTCGCCGGTTTCTCCCTCACCATTATCCCATCAACCGCCGCGGCATAAGCGAATTGAGCATCGGTGATAAAGAATATGTTGTCACCCTTAAAGGCATCGGGTCGGCCAACATTGGTGTAAGATTCTTTACATATCTCATAGGCAACCGTATAAACAAGCGGGTCACGATTCGGGACTAATAGAGTTGTATCATACTGGGCAGTTTTCTTAGCCACTTCCCCTAAGATATTGAGCGAGGCGATGGTTGCGATATCCGAGACACCGCCGAGACCCGGGATATAAAGAATTGGCCGCCCCATCTCGGTCGCTCTTCCCACCGCTTCTTCAACCGCATCCAGACCGGAGATTCTTCGGATAAATAATTCCTTACCCCTCCGGGCGTGATAGATAAAGTATAAGACAAGAGAAGAAAAGATAATTATCCCGACAAGCACATTTATTCGAGCCGTGGAAAACCATTGGGGAGAAGACATAACCGGTGAGGAGATTTCTGATTCCGCCCTTTCCTCACCTTTAACCGCAACGACCTTATAGAGATATACATAATTATCCCGAACTTTATCATCAACAAATCGGTTTTCCGGGGGAAGAACCACACCAACCGGGACAAATTCATCTGCGTCTTTTTCTTTCCGCAATACCTCATAGCGGTCTAAAATCTGAACATCGGGTGAATGCGACCAGGTGATGGTAATGCTCTTACCGGCATCGTTTGGTGTATCAAAGACCTTAATTGCCGGTGGCGGGGCTAAACCAATAAAGAGGAGAAAAAATAACATACTCCCTCCTTATTCTTTGCAGATACACCTTTTCTTCTGACAACGGGGACAGCCGTTCTTATATTTCTTGGCGGCTTCCTCTAAGTCAAGACCAACCAAAGAAGCCAGGGAGACAAGCCAAGCCAATAGGTCAGCAAACTCTTCTTTTAGTTCTTGGCGATTTTTGCCTTTTAATCCACCGGGGGTGGGGTATTTGATTTTCCTTAAGCACCGGGCCAGTTCCCCAACCTCTTCTACTAACCACC
Source organism: uncultured bacterium (assembly GCA_964425275.1). GTDB lineage: Bacteria > Hydrothermota > Tepidihabitantia > Tepidihabitantales > JBDRVQ01 > CAYRLZ01. Next base: position 36,990 of record CAYRLZ010000035.1, read on the forward strand.
GAAAACTACCTTCAACTCCTCGTTTTTTATCCTTCTTGTAATAAATCTTCTTTATTAACTTCTGGAATTCTCTTATTTCCACAGGCGAACATTATCCTAAAAAATTCCAGAAAGTCAAGTATTTTCTTATATCGCTGTAATCTCTCTGGTCTTTATATCGCTGGTATTGACTTTTATCCCAGATTCAGTATTATTGGCTAATGGAAAAGTTAAAATTTGCCTTTTACTGGGCCGCATCCTGCGGCGGCTGCGAAATTGCTGTCTTAGATATCAATGAAAAAATCCTTGATGTCCTGGAATTTGCCGACATCGTATTCTGGCCGGTAGCAATTGATATAAAATACCAGGATGTGGAGGATTTCGCCGATGGATTTATTGATGTAACTTTCTTTAATGGCTCAATCAGAAATAGTGAGCAAGAGCATCTGGCAAAACTTCTAAGGAAGAAGTCAAAGACCTTGGTCGCTTTTGGCTCCTGCGCGCATAAAGGGTGTATACCAGGACTGGCCAATCTCTTTTCGCGGGAAGAAATCCTAAGAACAGTCTATAATACCATTTCCACAAATAACCCGGACGGAAAGCTGCCACAGACCCAATTTCATAATTTGACCCTTCCGGAATTTTACGATGAGGTCAAGCCATTAGATAGAGTGCTTGAGGTTGATTATTACCTTCCGGGCTGTCCGCCGCCAACTGGAATAATAATTGATGCCGTAAATGCCATAAAGAAAGGAAGCCTGCCCGAAAAGGGGACAGTCTTAGCACCGGTTAAAGCCCTCTGCGAAGAGTGTGAAAGAAATACATCCGAGGCCAAAAAGATGCCGGATATTAAAAGGATGATTGAAATCGCACCTGACCCCAAAAAATGCTTCTTAGAACAGGGAATTATCTGTATGGGGCCAGTGACGCGGGGGGGGTGTTTATCTCGTTGTCTTAAGGCAAATTGGCCCTGCACTGGTTGTATGGGACCTACTCCGGAGGTTATTGACCAAGGGGGGAAGGCGATTTCGGCGATTGCCTCAATTTTAGCGCAAGATAAAGAGAAAATGCTCTCGGAGGAAGAGTTGGCACGTTTGGTTGGCAAGATTCCCGATCCAGTCGGCACCTTTTATATGTATTCTCTGCCTTCTTCTCTCATTCCAAAACGGAGGAGAAAATGAGAAGGATAACAATTGACCCTATTACCCGTTTGGAAGGACACGGCAAGATTGAGATATTTTTAGACGAGAAGGGAGAAGTTAAAGAGACATTCGTTTGCGTTCCGGAATTACGGGGATTTGAGAAGTTCTGCGAAGGGAGAAAAGCCGAAGATATGCCGCAGTTGACCTCCCGGATTTGTGGTGTCTGTCCAGTTGCCCATCATTTTGCGGCAACCAAAGCGCTTGATGCTTGTTTTGGTGTGCAACCAACCCCCCTGGCAAAGAAGTTAAGGGAACTTATGTATTGCGGTTATATTATCTACGACCATATCCTTCACTTCTATTTCCTTGGTGGGCCGGATTTAATCGTCGGACCGACGAGTCCTCGGGAGAAGAGAAATATCCTGGGAGTTATGGAAAAGGTTGGAGTGGAGTTAAGCCGGGCGGTTATCCAACACCGCGCCTATGGGCAGTTGATTACCGAAATCCTCGGTGGTAAGGCAACCCATCCGGTCTCGGGTATTCCCGGAGGAGTAACCAAGGGATTGGATGAAGAAGAGAGAAAAAGGATTGAAGAGATGGTTCTCTCCTGTAAGGAGTTTGCCTTGAAGACCCTGGATTTATATCACACACTGGTTTTGGAAAATCCGGAATATGTCGGAATGCTCAAGAATCCTAATTTCTCTCTTGACCTCTATAATATGGGTTTGGTTGATGATAATAATCAGTTGAATTTCTATGACGGTTCTGTGCGGGTTTGTGCTCCAACCGGTAAGGAATTTTTGAAGTTTGAAGCAAGGGATTATTTGAATTATATCTCCGAAGAGGTGGTGGAATGGTCTTATGTCAAGATTCCATACCTTAAAGAGATTGGTTTTGCTGGATTAAAAGACGGCAGTTCGTCTGGACTTTATCGGGTCGGCCCCTTAGGTCGAATTAATGTCTCGGAGGGGATGCCAACGAAAGAGGCGCAGAGGGAATATGAGCGGATGGTTTCTTTTTTTGGTAAGAAGCCTTTCACTAATGTCTTTGCCTATCACTGGGCAAGGCTTGTGGAATTACTCTATGCCACGGAAAGAGCAGAAGCACTTATAAAAGAAGAGGGAATTACCGGGGAAAATTTCCGGAACCTGAATTTAGGTTCGCCCGGGGAAGGGGTAGGGATTGTGGAAGCGGCCCGGGGGACATTGATTCATCACTATAAGTTGACCGAAGATGGTCGGATAAAAGAAGTAAATTTAATTGTTGCCACAACTAATAATAAGGGGGCAATCAATCTTTCGGTTAAGCAGGGAGCAAGAGAATATATAAAAGGTGGCAAAGTATCCGAGGATATCCTCAATCTCTGCGAGATGTTCTTTCGGGCGTATGACCCTTGTTTTGGTTGCGCATCTCATCTCTTTTCCGATAGTTTTCTCCAAATTGAGGTCTATAACTCGCAGAGAGAACTTTTGGTTTCTTTACCCGCCACGGTGGAAAAGAATAAAAATAAATGAAACTACGGGTGAAATTTTGTTTAAGGGTTGTCTTGTCTCTTGTTTTCTTCTTGGGTTTTTGGGCCTCCGGTATTGAGGTGACAAACTGGAAGACCTATACCACATTTCAATATCTAAACCAGATAGAAGAGAAGGGAGATATTCTTTATATTGCAACGAATGGCGGTCTCGTGCTCTTTTCTCCCCAAAAGGAATCAATGGAAAGGGTTTATACTTATCAAGATGGTCTCTTATCTCATTATGTCAACTCTTTTGCCTGGGACCGGGAGGGAAACCTCTGGTTAGCGACTTCCTATCGGGGGCTTTTGGTTTTTTCCAAAGAAAAATTCTTTCATTATCCATCCGAAAAGGTTCCCTCCACAATCAATAAGGTTGCGATTAGCGGCGATACGGTTCTCCTGGGTACTCCGGATGGGGTCTATTTTATTGCCACCCAAGGGAGTTTTCTTAATTTTGCCGATGATAATGTCCTTCGCCTTCTCTCAGGGAACCGGATCCTGGGAGTTTATCCCGATGAAGATTTTTGGCTGGGTTGTAGTCGGGGTATATTTCGTATCACGCGGGATTTGCAGAGGGTTTTCTTATATCGGTTGTCGGTCGGTGATTCGGTAAAGGGTATCTTGAAGGCAAAGGATACTTTGTTTGTTATCGCCGAAAAAGGGTTGGCTTATTACGAACCACGGTTTGATACATTTTCCCCTTATCTCTTTTTCTATGCGGTGTCGCCAGATACCTTTCTTTTAGTTAATGATTTTAAGTTTTCGGGAGGACGGTTTTACATCGCGACCAATAAAGGGACTTTCACTTATGACGGGGAACATTTTTTGACTCTAAACAATTATTGGACGATGAGTATTTATGTTGCGGATTATCTTTTATTAGGGATTCGGGGTAGTACCTATGCCTCGGGCTTCTTGGTGAAGATACAAGAGGGCCGAGAAAAATGGATTTCCTTCCCGACGATTGTTACCAATAGTATATTTGACATCGCCAAAGATTATGAGGATAATCTCTATTTACCCCATTTTATGTGGGGGGAAAATCATCTGACCGTAATCACAAAAGATAGCATTACCCGCTTAAAGGATACCCTGCCGGTTCCTGATTTTGTCAAGGTTTGTAGTAAAGATAGAATATGGATTGGACACTGGGCAAAGACCAGCGGGCTTTCGGTTTATGATAAAGAGAAAGTGAGTTGGCGGGTCTTTCAGTGGGGGGGTGTGAGTGGTAAGAATGTTATCGGCGCCTTTAATATTGACCAGAATGATACGAAATGGATGTGGAACGAAATTAATGTGATTGCCTTGGATAGCCAAGAGACCGCCTATGAGTTTTCAATCCCGGGTTTAGGCAGTTGCCAGCATGGGTATGAGTTTACCTTTGACAGTAAGGGGCGGGTATATTTAGGGACACCCAATGGTCTTATCCGATTTGATTACAAAGGAACACTTTCTGACCCAGCGGATGATTCCATCCGAGTATTTATGGAAGGGCTTGTTTCTTTTGATATTAAATCCTGCGCCTCGGACCGTCAGGATAGAATTTGGGTCGGCACACCCCAAGGACTCGGGTGCTTACAGGGGGAAAGATTTAAGGTTTATACCAAAGAGAATTCGGGGTTAGTATCTTCTAATTGTCTGCGGGTCAGGACCGATACCTTTAACCGGGTTTGGATTTTAACCGAGGGGGGACTTTCCCTATTTTATCCGGAAAAAGATTCCTGGCAAAGTTTCACCCCGGTGAATAGCGCCCTATTCCCGAACTGGAAAAATATCATGGGTTTTTATTCTTCCCTCTTTGTTGACCGAGATAAGGTTTATATCGGAACGAAGGAAGGTCTAATTGAGATGGCTTACCGCGAGATAACTCCTCCGGGCGTTTTTAATTTAGAGATTTACCCTAACCCCTTTCTCGTCGGTAAAAATTTGAAGTTAATCGTTGATAAAATTCCCGATAGCTGTGCAGTGGAATTATTCACCCTCTCGGGAAAGAAGGTAGAGGTTAAGTGTGAGAAGATAAAGGACGGCTTTTCTTTGGAAATAAAAGATTCCTTATCTTCGGGTTTATATATTATAAGGGTCCGGGAACTTAAACCTCCCTATCGGTGTGGGATTGGTAAGGTAGCGATTCTTAAGTAAAATTCGAAATCCGATCCCTATATCTATTTGTCTTTTGGGGTTCCTTCCGAAAGGAAGGCTATTTGTTTAGAATTTAGTGCTTTGGATCTATGGATTCCTCTTTTTTGAATCGGTTTAGACTTCTTCTTCTACCTCGCCACCCATACATTCTTCGTAATCCGGGCAATCCGGACAGCAGATTTCTTTCAGTTTTTTAATCTCTTCACATTCTTCATAATAGGGGCATAGATTGCAGCACATTTTTCACCTCCGGGGAGACTTTTTCTTAGGTGTGATAAACTTGTCTTTTCGCTTTTCGTCTTTGGTTATTTCCATACAGGAGTCAAAGTAACGGCACTGGAGACAGCAGTCATCACGCAGTTCATTTTTTGTCTGGCATATTTGATACCGAACACACACATTACAACACATTTTCCTTCTTCCCTCCTTTTTACCAATTAATGGGGGCGAGACCCATATTTTTATGCCCCTTGGCTAGCGGCCCGATTTGGTTGATTTACTAGATAAGGCAAGAATCAATTCCCTTACCATAACTGCGACGGAAGAGCTGTAAGCCAAGGATGAATTAGCTAAGGGGTTATATTCAACAATATCGGCACCAACTAAAAAGAAATTGGTAAGTTCTTTTATTGCGGCGATGAGTTCATTAAAGGAGACCCCGTTAGGTTCGGGCGTGGAGACGGCCGGAAAGAGACCGCAATCCAGGACATCACAATCCAGGGTTAAATAACAGGGTCGCCTCTTTATAATCCCTTTAATTACTTTCAGGGGCTCTAAGACCTTAAAAAGATAAATATTTTTTGCCGAGCGGCAATCTGAGGTGAGGGAACGAATACCTAAGGAGAAGAGATTCTCTTTACCAACAATTTCCGAGATGCGCCGGGCCGCGGTCGCGTGGCAGACTTTTTCGCCTAAGTATTCATCCCGCATATCGGAATGGGCATCAAGGTGGATACAGGTGAGGTTGGGATAGAATTCTTTGTAGGCCTTGACACAGGGGATAGTGATTGTATGTTCACCCCCCAGGGCAATCACCTTTTTACCATCAAGAATAAAAGATTTTAATTTTTCACTCACCTTTTGGAAATAATCTTCGCCAAAAGATTCCGGGATAAAATCCCCGGCGTCATAAATCTTTTTTTTGACTAAGGACTTCTTCTGATAAGGGCTATAATCTTCAATATTTTCGGCACCAATCCTTATGTTCAAGGGCGCGAACCGAGCACCGGGAATAAAGGAAGATGTGCGGTCAAAGGGGATACCAAGGATAACAATCGTTGCCGATTGATAATTGGCACGGGCAAAATAAAATTGCATTATATCCTAAGGGGTATAATAACTAATCTATTAAATAAGTCAAGACAGTCCTCATTCCCATTCAATTGTCGCGGGCGGCTTGGTGCTTAAGTCGTAGACCACACGATTTATTCCCTTTACCTCCTGGATTATCCGATTAGAGATTTTTTCTAATAAATTTGGAGGTAATTTTGCCCAATCCGCAGTCATCCCGTCACGAGAAGTGACGACCCGCAGGGCGATAACATTCTCATAGGTTCTTTCGTCACCCATCACACCAACCGTCTTTACCGGTAAAAAGATAGCAAACGCCTGCCAGGTCTTGTTATAAAAACCACTCCTTTTCAATTCTTCAATTAAGATATAATCAGCTTCCCGTAAAGTATCCAGGCTTTCCTTGGTCACTTCCCCTATAATTCTTACCGCAAGCCCTGGTCCCGGAAAGGGATGTCGTTCTAAGATCGCTTTCGGCACTTTAAGTATCCTCCCTAACTTTCTCACCTCGTCTTTAAATAACTCTTTTAAGGGTTCAATCAGTTTGAAGCGCAGGTCCAAAGGAAGTCCACCAACATTATGGTGCGTCTTGATTTTAGCCGAAGGTCCACCATAAAAGGAGCGGCTTTCAATTACATCCGGATAGAGGGTTCCTTGGGCTAAATATTTTATATCTCGGGAGTAGGTTTCAAATACCCTGATGAATGCTTCACCGATTGCCTTTCTTTTTTCTTCGGGGTCGGAAATTCCTTTTAGGCATTCCAAAAATCTTCTCTGGGCATTGATGTAATGGAGGGGTAAGGCGCGAGCCAAATTTTTCCTAACCTCTTCCTTCTCACCCTTTCTTAAAAGCCCGTTATCAACAAAAAGGCAGTGGAGATTAGAACCGACCGCCTCTTTAAGGAGGAAAGCCAGAACCGTTGAATCAATACCACCGGAAACAGCGCAGAGGACTTTTTCTTTACCAACCGCTTCTTTAATCTCTCTTATCTTCTGGACAAGGAAATTCTGCATCGTCCATTCCGGTCGGACGGCACAAATCTTAAATAGAAAATTGGCGAAGATTTCTCTTCCTTTCTCGGTATGATAGACCTCCGGGTGGAATTGGACGCCGTAGATTGGTAATTTTTTGTGACGGAAAGCGGCATTCTTTATCTTTTCTGTGCAAGCCAGGGAGATAAAATCCGCAGGAATTTTTTCTATGGTATCGCCATGACTCATCCAGACTCGTGATTTAGTGATCGAAGAGAAAAGGGGGTCTTTTTCCAAGACTGTTAAGTGAGCCGGTCCGTATTCCCTAATTTTCCCCTCCTCCGGGGCAAATTTTATCTTCCCCTTAAATAGGTGAGCAATTATCTGCATCCCATAACATATCCCCAGGATTGGAATATTTAAGGTAAAGATTTTCTTTTCGGGTTCGGGGTGATTCTTAAATCGGACACTAGCCGGACTGCCGGAGAGAATTATTCCTTTTGGTGATAGGGAGCAAATCTTGTCAAAACTAACATAATAGGGATAGATTTCACAATAAACCTTCAATTCCCTCACCCGCCGGGCAATCAGTTGGGTATATTGGGAACCAAAATCTAAAATCAGTATCTTATCCATAAATTCTAAAAGTAGATATCCCTTTCCCCTTTTTCAATCCGGGCTAAAAATTCGCTCATCTTTTCTTGATATCGGGAATCAATCCTTTCCAGATAATATCTTAATACCTTCTCTCCCAACTCCTTTACCTCCGGGGAGGCATAATCTTCTAAGTATTCCTTAAAGGTTAAAAGACCGTTCGGTCCACAGAGGTTTTGGATTTCGCCGGGTTTAGCCAATGCCATAAATCTCTCGCCGGTTCTTCTCGAACGATAGCAGGCGGTGCAGAAACTGGGGATGAACTTTTTATTAAGCATCCCTTTGATCACTTCATCCAATCGTCGGCGGTCCGAGATTTCAAACTGGGGGGTCTCTTCTTGGCCACTGTAGCCACCCGGGGTTGTTCGGGAACCGGCACTCGTTTGGGAAATCCCAATCTCAAAGGCGCGCTCCCTGATTTCCATCCTTTCCCGAGTGGAGATTATCATTCCGGTATAAGGGACGGATAAACGGAGGATGGCAATTATCTTTAAGAGTTCCTCCTCTGAGACTTCATAAGGTGTACGGAAATTAATGCCTGGTGCCGGACGAAACCGGGGAACAGAAATAGTATGAGGTCCGACGCCAAACCTTTTTTCTAAATATTGGGAATGAGCAACCAGCCCCAGAACCTCAAACCGATAGTCATAAAGCCCAAAGAGGACCCCGAGACCAATATCATCAATCCCTCCAGCAAAGGCACGATTCGGGGCAAAGAGTTGCCGATAAAAATCAGACTTTGGTCCATTATGTAATTTCTCATAAGTCGCTTTATGATAGGTCTCCTGGAATAGTTGATAGGTGCCAATCTTCACCTCCTTTAATCTCTGGTAATTCTCAACCGTTGTCGCCGAGATATTGACATTCACCCTTCTTATTTCACCTCTATTCTTTTTCGTCTCATAGATTGTCTCAATCGCCTTCACGACATAATCAATTGGGTTTTCCTTTGGGTCTTCACCGCACTCCAAGAGGATTCGCTTGTGTCCCATATCTTCCAAAATCATCACCTCTTCCTTTATCTCTTGCAGGCTTAATTTCTTTCTCGGTTGCGGGTTACTGCGCCGAAAGCCGCAGTATTGACAGTCATTGACACAGAAATTAGAGAGATAAAGGGGGGCAAAGAGGACCAGCCTTTCTCCATAAATCTCCCTTTTGACCTTTCCAGCGATGGAAAGCATCTCTTCAATCAGTTCTTGGTCTTTAAGATTTAATAAGGCACCAACTTCTTCTAAGGAGAGCCCTTTTTTCTCCTTGGCCTTAGCGAGGATTTCTTCAATTTTCGGTTTTGACAGATGGTCTTTCTTGCCTAAGATAAGAGCGAACCTTTCGGGATTGACGATTTCCTTTGCCTCTAAATCTTTATCTCGGGGGGTGGTGGTCAAGACGGTCATTTTATCCAATCTCCTGGCTTAATCTCTCTTCCAGCATATCATAACTCTTTTCATATTTGAAGAGTCCGTATTTCTCCCAAGGCTCTCCCTTTGCCTGGTAGCGATTTGGATAAAGGGAATAAAGTGCGCGATATTTTTGGGGTGTCAAGATAAACATTAAAGCATTAGCCCCGGATTGTAAGGCGCGCCTCCGCCCTTCTTTTGGGTCTAAGGTCTCTAAGGCAGTGGAGACCGGAATCCTTGCCCTTTTATGAAGCAGACGAATAATGGCGATTACCTTTAAGACCAAATCAAGATTCGGTGGTTGACAAGGGGCAAGTGGTGTCTTATCCGAAGGGATAAATGGACCAATAGAAACCATCTCTGGTTTAAGGGAGGTAATAGTCAGGATGTCGTTGGCAATATCTTCAATTGTCTGACCGGGGAGTCCAACTAAAAAACCGGTGGCAATAAAATAACCCATCTTCTGAAGGAAAGAGAGATGCTCAAACCTTTTGGCTAATGACTTGCCATTGGGGTGAAGTTTTGCAAAGAGGGATTGGTTTGCGGTCTCAAAGCGCAAAAGGATGCCGGAGGCACCGGCGCTTCGGAGTTTAGCATAAAACTCTTCGCCCCGCTCGCCGACACTCAAAAATAGAAATACCCGAACTCTTGATTTTATCTCCTGGACAATCTCAGCCAGAAGGTCCGGGGTGTAAAATTCATCTTCGCCGGATTGAAGAACCAGAAGTTTATAACCCTTATTTTCTACCGCGGCAATTACCTCTTCTATGATTTCTTCTTTGGTCATTCGGTATCGGACTAAATCCTTATTTCCCTTATGCAGTCCACAGTAAAGGCAGTCGTTTGAGCAGTAATTGGAAAATTCAATAACCCCGTGGATGCAGATGAAGTCTTTTATATTAACCATTCGGGTCATATTCCCTTCGGCTAAGAGTGCCTCTTTCTCATAGCCTTCGGTGTTCAAGAGATAAACTATTTCATCTTGGGTTAAGGGTTGAGTCTTTGACTTTTGGATTATTGATGTGAATCTTTCGGAAACTCTTTGCGGGTCAGTTATAAAAGAGTAGCGGAGGAATTCTAAGATCTCTTGGGCATCTTTCTCTTCTATCTTTTTAAGGGCGAGACCGGAGATGACCAAAAGCCAGTCACGGTCCCTAACCTCAGGCAACAGGGTGATATCAACCACAAATTCCTCTTCTCCCCTTTTAACCAAGGCCTTTTTCCCTATAACCCTTTGCACCTGGACCGGAATTGTCAGACACATATTGCCATAATCCTTATCTTACTAATCCTATCCTCTAACTCGGCTCACTTCTTCTTATCTCTTAGGAATATCCATTTCTATTTTACACTACTAATAACCCCTTGTCAACACGACCATTGTCCAAATTGGTTCACCAAGAGCAAACTGGTGCATTGGCGACATATTAATAAGACGACCAATCCGATAGAGTCATCATTTGCTATCTTCAATAATAGCATTCTGAATAGAGCTCTTTATAGGAAAGAGAATAGAACCCCCAATAGCACTACCAATAGAACAGAGAATAGAACTTCCAATAGGAAAGGGAATAGAACGCTCAATAGGATAGAGAATAGGATTATCAATAGGCAAGAGAATAGGGTAGAGAATAGAATTCCGAATAGGCAGGAGAATAGAACATAGAATAGGGCATTTAATACCATCCCCAATAGCACCCCCTGTAGCGCTCCCCCCTCAAAAAAGAAAAATCCCACTCCGTGCTAAGTTGGGTAGTGTCCCGAAGTGTGTGGAAATTTATATAAGTTTATGTATAATAAGAACTTAAATAAAAAAAGCCCCCAAGAGGGGGCAAAAGGAGTATATCATGAATAATGATAATACCCTAAAAAGAATAAAAAGGCAAGAGGAA
>CAYRLZ010000036.1:0-5117 GCA_964425275.1 uncultured bacterium
GTTAGAAACCAGGGCGGTAGTATCATAAAATACCCCAATCTTCATCCGAACCTTATAGGTTACCGCCTCGGTCCGGAAGTTATAAACCGAACAGGCCGGAATGACAACCGTGCCCGAATCAATGATTCCAGTTGGCGCGCAAATTTTAGTTACACCGACATCATTGGGCATCTTAGAGATAACATCCCCGGTGATTGTCCAGGCAAAGGGTTGGCGGAGGGTGCGCACCTGCTGACCATATACCTTTATCCGCCAGATGCCGGTCTCAGGTGTATTTACCCGAACGCACTCCTCAACATTTAGACTATCCCAGGCAGTTGGATTGGGGATTGACTGCCCACCGGAATACTGATTTCCCCGATAATAAGTTCCGGATGGTGCGATTACCTCCAGATTTAAGTCGTTCACCAATGTTGGGCTGGCATTTGGTAAGGCAGAGGTATCGGTCCAGACCAGGGCAATTCTCAAAGGAATTGAGGAGTTCACGGTAAATGTCTCTTCTTTGAATTCCCCGGTTGCGATACCGATTGTGTCATCTTTAATTATCAGATTTCTCGTATCACCAGTGAAATAGAGGACCGAATCAACATTAATCCTTCCCCAGCCGACATCAAAACTTGGGATGACAAAAGTGCCGATATTCGGGTCTGCCGAGGCAATCGCCATTGAGCGGAGAAGTGCGGCACTGATATAACCAAAGGTATCGTTTATCACCCTTGCCCCGGTTGGATAATAACCTTCTTTGAGATAACATCGGATTAGACCAATCGCTCCACTCATCATCGGTGTCGCCATACTTGTGCCATCCATTGACTGGTAGGTATTGGTAGCCGGACTTTTGGTTGCTGACCAGATACCTTGTCCCGGGGTGCAGAGCGTTGGTTTAATTCGGTTATCCTGGGTTGGACCCCTTGAAGAGAAACTGGCAATCTGATTGGAAAGAGTTCCATTTTGTAATGCACCAACCGTAAGAACATTCTTAGCGATACCTGGGTTGCGGATTCTTTTTGCACTATATTCGTTACCCGCCGCCATTATATTCAAGAAGTCTTTATGTGCCCAGGCAAAGGCATCGGTTGAGGCATCTTGAATGAGATAGGCACCGGTAGAATTACCCCACCCCCAACTCCCGGAGTGCTGTTTAATTGGGCGGAGCGAATCCGGTAGACCTCGGCCAAAATAGACCGTATCCCAGCAGTGGGTGAGGTCATCATCTACGGTAAGAGAACCAGAACCCTTTTCGCAATCAACAAAATAGAGCCGGGCTTTGATTGCCATCCCATCACGCCAATCGGTTCCACCAACATACGAGTCGTCGCCGCAGATTGTGCCGGCGACATGACTGCCATGATATTGACCTTCACCCCACTCCGCGATGCCCCGGGTTTGAGAGCCTAAAAGTTTATAACATATCACCTTGCGATGACCAGGATAAATTGCCGGAGCGGTATAAGTATAGGCTGAGTCAAAGAAGGCATTATGCCCGGGGTTATAAACATTGACACCGGTATCGGTTATGCTCAAAATAACCCTCTGACCCTTAATCCCTCGTGCCCAAACCCTTCGGGCAACAATCGTATCCTCATCGGGTGGAGCAGAACTGCGCCAACCGGTCTGGGTTACCCACTGACCGTGGTTATTACAAAACTCCGGTTCGGTTCTTTCCTGTATCCATAAAACCTCTGATAACCGGGCAATATCCGGAATGATATGGGCATCAACCATGGCGGTTATCGTTGTGCCGAAATCGGTGGTGAGAATATTTCCTACCCGCCCACCCCTTTTTTCTATTTTTTCTTTCACCGGTGAGGCATCTTCTTCAGGCATCAAGAGAATCGTGATTTCCCGTGGACCTGATGATTTTAAGAGGATTTCCTGAATTTTATAGGCCGGTTGAAAGATGCCGACCCAGTTAACGACTTCCAGGGAAGCGATTTTCTCCTTAGTCGGCAAATCCATTTTTGATAAGACCGCATAGTGAGGGAGATAACCGATTGGTCGGGCACCATATCCGGCAATCAATTTAAGCCATTCCCGCCTTATCGGTCCTTTGAACTGAACGATATAGTAGATTTTCTCAGTTGTCGGTTCTTCAATCCTTAGATTTTCCGGAAGTAATGGTTCGCCGATTCTGGTATCAATCACAAAACCATTGGAGAAAGATATTGCCGGGGCATTAAGATAAGGTTCTGGGTTAAAGGAATAAACCGGACCCATATCGTAATGGGCAGTGTAGGCAGCAAAAGAAACTCCGAAGGATAAAACCAATAAAAATAAAAACACCTTATATTGATACCTCATAAAACCTCCTTACCAGTCAGAAACGATTATCCAGAAAAGTGTTCGCTTAAATAATAAGCGGGCTACCTCCAAGATATTACCTTGCAAAATTTTTCCGCTATTTTTTCCCATTTTAGTCCTTTAAATAATTATACAATAAAATCACCAAAAGTCAACACTTGACAAACCTTAAATTATATGTTATAATATTTAGTTGGAGGTGTGTCTGACTATCAATTTATTGATAATAATTCTTTCCCTAATTTTTATCTATTTCGGGTTCCGCTGGGGGGTCTTGAAAGATTCCTTCTTAGTCGGCGGTTTTATCCTCGGAATAACCCAGGGAGGGAAATCGGCCGAAAGAATCACCCCCCTTTTAGAAACCATCTTTCCCTTCGCTTTTTCCAAGGTGATTGCCTTCTTAATCGTTCTTTTCTTCTTCCTTCTTTTATTTCGCCTCCTCTCCTTTACCCTGTATCATATCTTCTATCGGATGAATTTAGGATGGTTAGATTCCATCTTGGGAGGGATTTGGGGATTCTTAAAAGGAATGGTCTTAATCTGGTTTGGATTAGTCCTTACCTTAAATCTCTTTCCGGAATCCCGGGCAAAGATATTATCATCAGAACTTTCTCTAAGAATCCTGGCCTTCGGGAAAAATTTCCCGCCCCTCTTAAAAATTGAAAGAGAGATAGTTAATATCCAAAAATCAATTTTGTCATTGAGCGGCGACGAACTGCTCCGTTAATCACTATGACAAATAAAAATGACAATTGTGGTATCTTGACAAATTCTTATTTTATTGTTATAATATATATATGAAAGAGAATAAGGAGGAGGAATGAAGAAACATAAAGAAAAAATACCCCTTCTTTTAGTGCCGGTTTTGATATTTCTTTTGTCTATCGGTTGCGCCCGAAACAAAGAACCTTATACCCCGATTCTAAAAGGACCGACCTTAGTGGGAGTGAACGCCGATGCCCAATTTAAGGCCTATACCACCGACCCGAACAAAGACGAAATCCGCTATATCTTTGATTGGGAAGATAAGACGGAGACGACCAAAACCTATTTTCCGAGCGGTGAAACAATAACGGTTTCTCATCGCTGGTCAACCGTCAAAATTTATAATTGCCGGGTGCGCGCCCAAGATAAAAAGGGTAAAATCTCTGATTGGTCAGAGGTCTTGAAGGTTAATGTGGTGACGAATACCAAGCCCAATACCCCGACTGTAATTATTGGACCAAATAGCGGATTGGTTGATAGTTCTTACACCTTCACAACCAGTGCCACTGACCCGGATGGCGACAGTATCCTCATTTTCTTTATTTGGGACGATGGAAAGATTGATACGACCCCCTTCAAGGCATCCGGTGAGAACTTCTCCGCCTCCCACAAATATTCCGCGCCCGGGACTTATAATATCCGAGCGGTTGCCCAAGATAAAAAGTTTGCCTTATCCGACACCTCGCCCGCCAAGACCTTCACGGTCCGAACGCAGTTTTACCCCGGGGATATTATCTGGAAAGTTTTGGTGGATGATGATGTGATATCCTCTCCGGCCCTGGTGATGGAAAACAATGTCCCAATGGTCTACATCGGTGCCCAGGATGGTAAGGTCTACAAATTTAACGGAAAGACCGGGGCAAAAATCGCTGAGTATTCTTCCCCAATCATCGGCGATGAATTCAACTCCTCCCCGGCAATTGGGACCAACGGCACAGTCTATATCGGCTCCAATGAGGGTTATCTCTTTGCGTTAAATCCTGACCTCTCTTTCAAATGGAAATGGCCGAACTCACCCTTAAATGCCTCCTTCAATTCTTCACCAGCCTTAACCGCTGACGGTAAGATTATTATTGGCAATGAGAACGGAAATATTTATTGTTTGCGTGATGCCGGGAGTTTTGCCGAATCCCTATGGAGTTATCAAGTTCCCTCTGGGGAGGTCTTTTCATCGCCAGCGATTGACGGTGGTGGCTACATATACTTTGCTGACCAGTCCGATTCCGGCTTTGTCTATAAACTTGACCCCAACGGTTCTCGCCAATGGTCGGTGGCCACCGGCGCTGAGGTCTATTCCTCACCCGCCCTGGATGACCAGGGAAATATCTTTATTGCCTCCACTTCGGGAAAGGTCTTTGCCTTTATGCCGGATGGAACGCCACTCACTGGCTGGCCAGTTATTCTCCCTGAGACCTTAGAGGTTTCTTCTTCACCGGTGTTTGATTCTTCGGGACTTCTCTTCCTCGGTTTAGGGGAGGCGAGAGGAATAATTATTATCCGTCCCAATGGCACAATCTTACTGCATCGCCCGACTCCACCCGACGAGGTCAATTCGACACCAGCGGTCGCGCGCGGTGGTGTTGTTTACTATTTGACTAATGAAGGCACTTTCATTGGTTATGACTACCTGACCAATAGTGAACTCTTCTCAATTAACCTATCAGAAAAGAGTCCGGGTAAAAAACAAGACGAGATTTTCCCTTCACCGACCATCGCCCCCGATGGAACCATCTATATTGCCTACGACCAGTATATTTACGGAATCTATGGAAACAGACCACTGGCCAATTCTCCCTGGCCAAAATTCCGTCAGGGGTTAAAGAATACCGGAAGAACTAACGGCGGGAAGATATAAAGAGAAAAAGAAGAGGCGGGGAGGAACTCCTCCTCCCCGCTATTTTTTTATCCGAACCTGTGGTGTTCGGGGACATCGTACCTAGAAAGAAGGTCATCGCTAAATACCTCTAAATCATCCAGAATTAGAGGAGGAAAAGCAAAAAAGCGATTATCTCTTATATGGGTCTTAGCAAAAACCTCCTCCCGGGGAGTTA
>CAYRLZ010000037.1:0-19438 GCA_964425275.1 uncultured bacterium
TAATAAAATTAACCTATTTCCCATATCTAAATATAGAGTAAAAATCGGCTCAAAGTGTTTCCCGGAATTTTAATTACCAAAAGAAAAGAATTACCGCCTTGGCATAAATTTTGTTAATTACATCTGATGTTTAGAAGGCAAGCAAAGATAAATATCAGTCAACTGATATTTCTAATAAAGCACAAAACGCAAAAAGGGAACTGCTGAGATCTTGACTTATTAAGAAAATCAGGTAAAATATATTATATGGGTTTTTTCTTAGAAGGCAGGAAGGGCATAAGAGAACGAAGTGGTATTGAACTAATCTATTTTATTTTAATCCTCTTTTTCTTTCATCTTGGACTGTCAACTCCTGTCCGTTTTGAATTCCGGGATTATCCGCAGGCTGGTGGTATTGCGGGCGATTCGTTTGACCTCCATATTGTCGCCTTACTCAGTAATGGTCAGATAGATTCTAATTATAATGGACGGGCGCTCTTGAAGACTTCCCAAGATGATTTCTGGTCTTATGTCTATCCGTCGCTTTTAGACTTTCGTTTTGGCGAAGTCCGCACCCGCGCTTTTGTAACCAAGGCTTGTAGACTACGACTCATCGCCACCGATGGGACAATTCAAGGTATGACCGATTCCATTCCTTTCTTTCCCAACTTTCCGAAGAGGTTTCTTGTCATCCTGCCCGGCGAAACGCTTTATCCCGGTTCACCTTCTGGTCGCTACAGCCCCCCTTACAACCCGCCTTCTCCTTATCCCCAGACCGCTGGTCAATCCTTCTCCGTAAGCGTTTATTTAGTTGATAAACATTTTAATGTGGTCAAGACCCAGTCTTGCACCTTAACCATATCTTCTTCTGATACCTTTGCTATCTATCCGCCGCTTCTTTATATAGTTTCGGGAAAGGCAGATTTCTCATTTACCCCTCGTTCCCGGGGCAAGAGGGTGATTTTTGCCTCAAGTCCCCAATATTCCGATGTCTCCTCCAATTTTTTAGTTAACCCGGGTGCTTATCAGGGGATTCTACTTCTTCTACCCGGAGAGGAGATGCTATTCGGAGACACGGCGCGCTCATCCTGGATGACACCGGGGAAGCGAGGCAATCCTCTTCCCCAGTTTGTTGGTGACACATTTCCGGTAAAGGTCTATTGTATTGATACGATGTATAACCCAACGAGCGGCAACGATTCGGTTGAACTATTCTCGGAATATCCCTTCTCTTATTACCCAAAGAGTGCGCCTCTCCACGATAGTGCCACCCTTTTTGTCTCCTTTAACTCTTCGGGTGAAAATCAAAATCTCTGGGGCAAGACCAAGAACTTTGAGAGTTATCGCTGCCGGTTGAAAATTTTCCCAAAGGCGGCACAGATCCGTCTCCCAATAAAAGAAGATACAATTTATGCCGGAGCCGAGAAAGAAATTGAAATTCAGGTCTTTGATGCTAGCGGCGCACCAATTCCTTATAAGGTAGTTAAATTTAAGGTAATAAAAGGTAGTGGGCGCTTTAAGGAGAAAGAGACGCAGGAACTAAATGACTCAGTAGAGATTATTACCGACTCCACAGGCATCGGTCGGGCAATTTTTATCTGCCCGGTCTCAAATTTAAGGGAGCAAGTTTCGGAACGGGATTCCATCGCGGTGCGCGCCGATGCGCTTGAGGGGAGATTTTCACTCTGGGTTGAAGTCGGCGACCAAGAGGTCGCCCGGGGAAACCTCATTGCCTTCCCTAACCCCTTTGGCACCATTAATCAGAATTGGACAACGATAATGTATCACTTAGCGCGAGCGGTGGATGTAAAATTTCTTATCTATGACCCCTTTGGAAATCCAGTCTACGAGCGGTTAATTAAAAAACAGGAGATGGGGGCAAGGGCCGGCGTCAATAAGATTACCTGGGATGGAACCGATAAACAAGGGAGAAGGGTTGCCTCCGGGATTTACCATATTCGGATTATTGGGATTGCCCATACCGGAAAGGTAATTGATAGAGGTTGGACAATAGGGGTGATATGGTAAACGCACCACGGGTTATACCTCATCCTTTACGCTCTATCGGTTTTCTGTTTTTTGTTTATCTATTTAGTGCCTTCGGCTTCCCGGGTAGTGAACCGGGGGCATTTTTGAATTACGGGGTAACACCTCGGAGTTTAGCCCTGGGTAAGACTTTCTGTGGTTTAGCCGATGACCAGGAGGCTTGTTATTTTAACCCGGCCGGGCTCTTTCAGTCACTTACGCAGGAGGTTCGTCTTTCCCATTTTACCCTGTACGGGGCGAGGATGGAGTATATCGGTTACTCTCTGCCCACCAAATATTTCGGGAGTTTTGGTATCTCTTTTATAAACTTTGGGAGTGAAAAGATAGATTCCCGCACCCCGGAGAACTATCAATATGGACGATATTTCTTTTCGGAGAATGCCTATATCTTCTCCTATGCCTATTCCCCCTTCTCTTTCTTAGGACTCGGGATGAATCTAAAATTTATCGGCAAGGCGATGTATGTTTATAGTGATGTCGGATTCGGTTCGGATGTTGGACTTTTCTTCAAACCCTTCTCTTTTTTATCCGCCGGCTTCTTTCTCCAAAATCTCTTAGAACCGAGTATCAACTTATTAGACCTAGGGGAAGAGAGAGAAAAATCCTTATCACCGCCCGAGGTCTATCCCCGGACCTTTCGGTTGGGCTTTTGTTGGCGGACCTATCAAGAGCGGGTAAAGGTTCTCTCTGATTTCCTCTTCCGCCCCTCACTTTTCCAAGAAGAAAAGGGAATAGAATATCTTGACCCGCATCTTGGGATAGAGTTTGAATTAATCAAAAATTCTTTAATCCACCGGATTGGTCTGGATAAAAGAGAGTTGAGCCTTGGGATAGGGACCGGCTTTGCCTGGAATAAATCTTCCCTTACCGTTGACTATGCCCTACTGGTCCATTACCAGTCAAATTTTATTTTACTGCCCACTCATAAGTTGGGTCTCTCAATTAAGTTTGGGGGATTTCGCGTTTGGGTTGAGGGTTTTCCTCGGCTCTTCGTCCCTCAACCCGGGGTCTTAGAAAATCTCTTAGCAATGAATCTGAAATATGCCGCCAAAAGAAAGATTAAGCGCTGGCAACTCTTAATTAAGAATGAATTAGGTGAGGTTTTAAGAAACTACTCCGGCTGGGAAGAACCACCAACTCGGTTAACCTGGGACGGTCTGGACGAAGCCGGGCGATTAGTTGGTGACGGTAAATATTATTATGAAGTTACCTTAGTTGATAGCGATAATGTTTCTTTCCAGAATTCCGGTTTTCTCTGTCAAGTGAAGACGACCGGTCCAAAAGGAAGGATAAAGATAAGATAGAATATGAACAGAATGCGGAATGCAGGATACGGAATTATCGGTAGTCTTTTATATCTTATCTCTTTTGCCGCTCTGCCCCAAAAAAAGATTGAGGACTTAGCCCAAAGGTATAATCAAGGTCGGCGCGCGCTGAGGGAAGGGGAATATAAAAAGGCGGTGAGGGTCTTTTCTGCCCTCCTTTCTGATTACGGGAACTCAGAATACGGAGCGGAAATTCGTTATTCTTTGGCTGAGGTTTTAATACTTTCCGGGGATTTTAACCGGGCAAAAAGGGAATTTGAGTATCTTCTTTTCAAGAAGGGCGGTCCGGATTACTTAAAACCGGAGGCTTTGTATGGTTATGCCCTCACCTGTATCATCCTATCTGATTTTAAGTCGGCCGAACGAGCCCTGAAAGAACTATCTCTTTCCCCAATCTATAAAGAAGACGAAAGGATAAATTTTGCCTACGGTCTCTTGCATTATTTTCAGGGTGACTACCAATTAGCGGTCGCCCGTTTGGATAAGGTAAATATCTTGGAAGGAAAATATTTTTGTGGCAAGGCAAAGGCATTTTTAGGGAAACCGATTGAGGCAATTTCTATCTTAAAGGAAGTAGCCAATGCTGTTCCCAATACCCTTCTGGCCCGCTATGCCGAATTCTTCTCGGGTGTTGCCCTCTATATCAATGGTGACTACGAGGGCGCCAGGGTCGTGTTTGCTCGCCTTTTCAAAGATGGTCCGGCAGCGCTTTATGATTATATCTTATATTTTTATGGCACCTCTCTCTTAGCGGTGAAGGAATATGAGGAGGCGATTTTTAATCTCCGCCCCTTAATTAAACACCCCAACAATTATTTAGCCGCTCAGGCAAATTATTTTTTGGGTGTCGCCTATTTAGGACTGGGGAAATACCAGGAGGCACTCAATTTTTTTCAAAAGACGCGCAGCAATTATCCAAAGACCAAGGTAGCACTTCTGGCTAATCTCTCTCTCCCTTATACCCTCCTCTTAAAAGAAGATACGGTGGCAACCATTTTAACCACTGAGCAACTTAAAAATATCTTCTCAGAAAAGGAACTTTCCGGGATTAGTGACTACTTCATCGCCACTATCTCATTTCAACTTGGGAAGTATGACGAAGTAGTTAGCGCCTGTGAGCGAGTCCTGACAAAACCAGCCGACAGCCGGCTTAAAGATAAAGCCGCCAGTTTACTTCTCACAAGCCTCCTGAATAAAAATCTGCTTACCCCAGGCAATCAGGGACACCCTGGTGGATTAAGAACCACCAGCCCTTTTCATCCTGAAGACTTGGAGCGAGGCATTGCTATGGTCGAGCGTTACTTAAAATCAAGAGGCGAAAAAGTTGAAGAAGAGATATACCTCCTTTTGGGTGAGTCTTATTATTATCTCGGGAGATATGCTGAGGCGGAGTTTTACTACGACTTAACCAAATCCCCTTACGGCCGATTAGGAAAGGCCTATTGCCTTTATTCGGTCTCCCGCTGGAAAGAAGCCATACCCCTTTTTGAAAATCTCTACAAGTCCTTACCCCGGGATACCCTATTCACAATCAATGCCCTTCTTGGATTAGCCTATTCTTACTTTAATACTCGGGATTATGAGAAGGCGCTGGATATTTTTGAAGGTTTAATTGAAGAATTTCCCCAGAACAGTCTTGCCCAAGAGCTAAGCCACTTTTATGCCGGATTTTGTTATTACTTCATGCGTTATTATGGACAAGCGGTGGAGCACTGGCAGAAGATGTTAGAGAAATATCCCTTTTCACCCCGGAGCGCCGAAGCCGGGTTTCGGGCCGGTGATGTCTATTTCAAGGCAAAGGAATACGACCAGGCCAGGGGGCTTTTTCGATTTGTCGTCCAACGGTTTAGCACCAGCCCCTTTGCCGCCCCTTCCCAGGCGCTCATCGCCCAGAGTTATTATAACGAAAAAAACTACCGCGCGGCCATCCAAGAGTATCTTAAATTCCTAAACCTCTTTCCTGAGGATATCCAGACACCTGGGGTGAGAAAAGCCTTGGAGATGACCTATTATAAGGCTGGGGAGGAAGATACTTCGCTCTTAAAGGAATTTCTTGATAAATTCCCGGAGTCGGAGTATACTGGCGAACTCCTTTTAGACCAGGCCAAGAAACTCTTGGCGGAAAAGGAATACGAAAAGGCAATTGAGAAGATGCAGTTGGTTGTTGTCAATTTTCCGAAAAAGGAAGTGGCCGGTGACGCCTGTCTCTTAATCGCCCAGACCTATACCGATATGAAGAGATGGGACGAGGCGAAAAAGAGTTATGAGAAATTTTTGCATTACTTTCCCAACCATTCGGCAAGAGAGGCGGCCTATTTTAATCTGGCGACCACTCTATTTAATCTGGGAGAATATCAAAGGGCAGAGGATTTCTTTCAGGTAGTCATTGATTCATTCCCCACCGGTGAATTAAAAGAGAGTGCGCAAAGAAATATTGAACTCTGTAAAAAGCGGTTAGGGAAAGAATGAAAAAGAATCCAAATCTCAAAGTTCCGGATTCAAAGTTATGTTTTGCGTTTTATGTTTTGAGTTCTGAGTTATACTTCCCCGAAGGGGCTTGGGGAAAATTCAAAACAGGAGGAGAAAATGATTTTAGGACAGCCTTTATTTCAGATATTTAAGAACAGTGTCGTAATGATTCTTCTCCTTCTCTGCTCAATTGCCGCTTTGACCGTAGTTATTGAGCGGTGGTGGTATTTTTTTAAAAACCAAATAAATCCGCGGCAAGAGAAGGACCTCCTCACCTATCTGAAAAATGATAATTACAAAGAAGCAAAACGATATGCCGAAGGGGTAAAGAATCCCTTAGGGAGAATGATTTTATTAGCCTTAGATAATCTAAACCTCTCACCGGATGCCGTCTCTAACCTCTTTTATAGCTCAATTATGGAGGAACGGATTAAATACGAGCGGTATCTAAGCGGATTGGGGACAGTTGCCAATGGGGCAACCCTCTTAGGACTTTTAGGAACGGTGACTGGCTTGATAAAAGCCTTTCACAATATCGCCATAACCGGTTCGGGTGGTCCAGCGGTTGTCTCGGCTGGGATTGCCGAGGCGTTAATTACTACCGCCTTTGGGCTATTTATTGGTATACCTTCTCTTTTCTTCTATAACTATTTCACCAAGAAGGCAAATGATATCACTATGCAACTGGAGAGTTTCGGCGAGCGAGTAATTGTTGCTATTTACTCCCGGCCAACGGAGAAAAGGGAAATCTTCAAAGAGGCGGAAAAGGTAGAGAAGGTAGAAGAATATTGGAAGTTCTAATGAGAAAAAAGAGAATCCGACCGACTTTTCACAAAGAGGGGCTAATCATTACCTCTCTGGTTGATATTGCCCTATGCTTAGTTATTGGGTTTATTGTTGCTTTACCATTTTTCTTTGAATCAGGGATTTTTGTCTCGACACCCAAGGTAACAAAGACCACAACCGCGGTGGTGAGTGATGTGAAGGTGAATATCTTTTTGACCAGAGACGGTGGGGTTTTCTTAAACGAAGAAAAGGTAGAGATAAAGAAGTTAGAAGAATTCTTGCCTCTCCTTCTGGCCAGGAGTTTAGAAAAGAAGGTTATCATAAGTGCCGAACCGGGGGTGAAGTATGATAAGGTGGTGGGGATTTTAGATATGGCAAAGAGGTTGGGGGCAAAAGAACTCTGCCTCTTAAAAAGGAGAGAAAAATGAAGAGCGGTATTGCCAATATTGATATAATGCCGATGGCTTGTGTCGGATTACTCTTGGTGATTATGATGATTACTATTGCCCCGATGGTGATGAGTCACACCAGGACCAAAGTCAATGTGCCAATGGCCCATACCGCCGAGAGAAAGACCGAGGACGATATCTCTATTGCCCTCACCCGGGAGGAAAAGTTATATCTCCAGGACAAACCGATAGAGAAAGAAGAACTGGGAGAAGAGATAGAAATCCTTTTATCCGAAGACCCCTATCGCTTAGTCGTCGTCCGGGCCGATAAAGAGGTTTTATATGATGATGTCTTAGATCTCCTTACCATTGCCAAAGAGGCCGGAGCGAAAAGGGTAGCCTGTGCGACAAAGAAGAGATGAGAAAACTATCCAGCACCGAAGTGGCAATCTTTATTTCAATATTTATCCATTGTCTCCTCTTTTTTTTATTTAGTTCCTTTCGTGAGCAGCTAATTTCTTATGAGGAGATAAAAGAGGTGAGTCTAATTGACCCGACCTACCGGCCCGAAGTAACTAAGGTTCTTGCCCCACCCAAAGAGGCAATAGGTCCCAGTATCCCGTCGGCACCAGTTTCGGTATCCAGTGGTGGTAGCCAGGAGGAAATGGTTTATGACCTCACCAAAAAATTTGAACGCTCTCAGGCAAAAATTGACATCGCAAAATTTGAGACCGGCGAAGAATTAGGGGCGATAAGGATTGCGGATAAGATTAAAGGGCTAACGAAGACGACCGAAGAGATTCTCAAAGAGGCACCGGTTCCGCTCACCCTCGGCCCCCGACGGGGTAGTAGTAATTTGGGCATCACCGGTTATCCTGGTATCTTAGAAGAGCCACCGATAAAGTTGGAGACAAGACCAATTGAACCAAAGAGGGAGAAGATTATTGAAAGAAAACCAACCGAAGAAATAAAGATTTTGCCTGCGGAGACAAAGCCAGGGACGATAACCCTCTGTGGTCCGATAAGCGAGAGGAAGATATTAAGAAAGATTTTGCCCCGTTATCCAGAGTGGGCTTTAAAAAAGGGGATATCAGGGGCAATTGTCATCCGAGTCTGGGTAACTCCGGAGGGTGATGTGAAAGATAATATAGAGATTGTGGAGAGTTGTGGTTATCCGGATTTAGACGAGGCGGTAAGTCAAGCCTTAAAGGGTTGGAAATTTGCCCCCCTGGCCGAAAATGTGAAGAGAGAAGTGCAATGGGGGCTTGTCACTATTCGCTTTGAATTGCTATAAAAAATGAGGAAAGAACCGATAGTAGTTTTTCTCTTTATCTTGTGGTCTTTTCTGTTTGGGCAGGACCAAGATACCCAGAAAAGAAAGACCTCAGCCGAGACACTAAAAACCCCAAAGCCAATCGTTGATACCTTAAAGACAAAACCTGAGACGACCGATACATTGAAAGGAAAGCGCCCTTATGAAATCGGCGAGGAGGTGATAAGAGGCGAAAGGCCTTATTTGATTGAGGAGAAAAAACTTTTTGTTGTCCCACCACTAA
Source organism: uncultured bacterium (assembly GCA_964425275.1). GTDB lineage: Bacteria > Hydrothermota > Tepidihabitantia > Tepidihabitantales > JBDRVQ01 > CAYRLZ01. Next base: position 8,551 of record CAYRLZ010000037.1, read on the forward strand.
ATCCTTTTTTCTTAATTGAAGAAAGGATAAAGCCCACCAGTTATATCTATGACGAAAGGTTATATTATTCTGTGGACTCTTTGACCATCCCTTCCCTTTTTATCTCAGCCAATTATTTAAGGGTGCCGGTTAAAAGAAAATTTATTTACGGTAATGTCTTGGTTTTATTCCCTCAATTTGAAAAGACCGTTGCCCACTGGCGGTTAGTAATTTACGACGGGAGTGGTTCGGTAGTGAAACAGGCCAAAGGTGAAGGAATGCCTCCGGGCACAATCGTCTGGGATGGCCGAAAGGATAATGGAGAGATTATCGCCCCGGGTGAAGTTTATTCCTTTGCCTTCTATGCCTACGATGCCCTGGGAAACGAGACAGAGATTTTAGGGGAGGCGCGGAAAATCTCTGGTCTATTTTATGAAGAGAAGGGAAAGAAGGTAATATCAATATCCGCCCGGGAGATTTTTAAGGAGACCTCCTCCGAATTAACCCCCCAGGCCTTTGAGATATTAGACGAGGCGGCAAACCTGATAAAGGAGAACTTTAAGAGAGAAATTACCGTATTTGTCTATTCGCCTAAGGAAGAAATTCTCTCTTTTTGGTGCCAGAGTATTGAGCGAGAGTTAAAAAAAAGGATTCTATTACCGAAGGGCACAATATCCGTTGCTCCCCGTTTTTTGCCCGGTGGACAGCCTAAATATTCCAAGATTGACATCTTCATAAATTGACCTTTTAATATCTCCCAATCAAACGAAAACGTTATAAAGATTAATTATGGTATTTGATAAAACCTTTGGGCAAAGACTTTTAATCTGGTTATTTTATGCCATAACCAGTGGTATTATTTTATTGGTTCTCATTACCCATCCGGAAATTGAGGAGGGTAAACATTCCGCCTTTCCCGATATGGTCTACGGCCGAGCCAATAAGCCTTATGTCTATCGGGCGCTATTGCCAATTACTGTGAGGATTATTGCCGGAATTACCCCGGAGAGAATGAAGGAAAAAATTATCCAGTTCATTAGTTCCCGGACATTCATCAGAAAGATAATTGAGGATAAGGTGGAAGATAAATATATGTATGAGTATTTAATTGCCTTAGTTCTTATCTTTGGTTGCTTTTTGGGTTTGGCCTTTCTTTTACGGTATTCGCTCAGATTATTCTACAATCTTCCGCCGTTTGTTGCCGATTTTGCCCCGGTTGGTGGGTTGTTGAGTCTCCCGTTATTTTTTCGGCACTACTTTTACCTATATGACCCGAGCACCCTTTTCTTATTCACCCTGGCCATTACGCTCATTGCGACCAGAAAATATTTATTGTTCTATATCGTCTTTCTTTTCTCCGCTGTGAATAAGGAGACTTCAATTTTACTTCTTGGGGTTTTTCTTATTGAGAATCTTAGGTCGCCGAAGTTGGATTGGCGGCTAATCGGACATCTCTCTCTCCAACTCGTTCTCTGGACAGTGGCCCGGGTCTTCATTACCAATATTTTTAAGGTTAATCCAGGTTCTTTTGTGGAATTTCACTTACTGGACTACAACCTACAATTGATATTTAGACCTTTTCGCTTAATCTATTTTCTCATTATCTTCGCCCTATTTTTTAGTTTGGTCCGGTATCATTGGAATGAAAAGCCATTTTTTCTCCGGACCGGGCTTCTCATTACCTGGGTTCCTTTAGTTACCTTTGCTTTATTTTTCGGCTTTTTGGATGAGATGCGGGCTTATTGTGAGACATTCCCCTTTGTCTTCCTCCTTTCCGTTCCGACAGTCGTTGAACTATTTAATATCAATAAGTCGCAATAAACCTTTTTGACTTATTTCTTGTCTAAATAATGTGTGAGAATGAAAAGGAACTGCTCATTAAGGCGAAAATTGGCGACGAACGGAGTTTTGAGATGCTGATGCAAGCTAATTACCAGAAGATTTATAACCTCGCCTTCCGGTTACTTGGGAATCGGGAGGATGCCTACGAATTGACTCAGGATACATTTATTCGGGGGTGGCGGAGTATTAAAAAATTTCGGGGCGAGTCTTCTTTTTATACCTATTTATATCGCATCTGCCTGAATCAAGGGCTTTCTTTCTTAAAAAAACGAAAAAAGGTCATTCCCCGGAAAGAGGCGGTAGTTCTTTCTGGTAAAGACCCGATAGAAAACTACCGAGAAGAAATATTAAAGAAAGAGATTGAAGATGCTCTATCCCGACTCTCACCCCAAGAGAAGGTGGTGTTCATAATGCGCCAATATGAGGGGGTAAAGATAAAAGAGATTGCCCAATGTCTCAACCTAAAAGAGGGGACGGTTAAGTCAACCTATTTTCACGCCGTAGAAAAGATGCGGAATTTCTTAAAGCGATGGCTATGAGAGGCTGTCAAAAAGAAAAGGTGCTATTCTACTTGGAAGGAATCCTTTCCGAAGAAGAAAAGGAAGGATTTCAGCGCCACTTAGAGGTCTGTGTCAATTGCCAGAGAGAATTAAGGGAGTTAAGAGGTTTGAAGGAGTTGTTAAAGAATCTCCCCGAAGGAGAAGAAGAGATTAACTTCTCCAATCTTTTTTCTGACTTCCGCCGCCGGGTTTTTAATAAGCATAAGGGGTTATCCTGGCGATGGGCATTATTACCGGTTGGGATTACCACCCTTATTCTCTTCTTTCTCTTCCGCCCGAGACCAGCCACAATCACCATTCCGGTCAAGGTTTCTTATTATGACCTTCTAGAAAACCTTGCCCAACAAGAGGCGGAGTATATAAAGGAAAAACTCGGGGCGGAGATAGAAATTGATTTCGGGAAGTTAGAAGAGGAGTTATTAAAAGAAATCCCTTATGAGAAGGTCTTTCAACTATTAGAAGAAAAAGAGAGAAAGGCAATAATAAATGAGTTAATCAGTGGAGGTGAAATATGAAAGAGAGAAAGACATTAGTAAAAACTATCATCTTGGTCCTGGCATCTTGCCTCTTATTGGCTCAGGAACCACCACCGAAGCCCCTAAAACCACCGCTGGCTGAAGAAGAGGAGTTTTTACCCCCAGAGCGAAGAGAGCCGGTTGAGGCGATTGAGACGATTAGATTGTGGCGCCTCACCGAGGAGTTGAAATTAAATGAAGACCAGACCGCTAAACTCTTTCCGAAACTCCGGGGCATCCGGGAGATGAGGGAGGATTTTGAAAAGGCCCGATTGAAAAAACTCGGTGAATTGGCGGAACTCTTAACCAAAAGGGTGAAACCGGAGGAGTTGAAGAAGAAGATAACGGAACTAAAAGAATTAGAAAAGAAGTTTCGCGAAAAAGAAGAGACTATAAGAAAAGAGATTGAATCAATCCTCTCTCCGGAACAGTTTGCCCGGTTCTTAATCTTCCAGGAGAAGTTTGAAGGCCGGATTAGGAGACTTTTGAAAGATATCCGGGAGAAAAGATGGCGAAAAAGATAGTCTTTCTTTTGATAACCAGCCTTCTCTTCTTCTGTCAGAAAGGAATTGTCAATGAAGAAGAGGAGGTGAAGAAGGTTGTTGAGACGTCCCTCTATACCGGAAAAGAATTTGATAAGGCATTGGATGAAAGCGATACCTCGCCTGGGTTCTTTTCTTCAGCCGGCGGAATAATTGATTCTCTAACTATCCCTTGGGTTAAATTCCGGCGCAAAGTGGACAGCGTTGAGAGGTATATTAGAGTGAGAATTCCGGCTTACCCCGGATATCCGGATACAACCGCTCTGGCAACAATCACCGCCCGAATATCCGGTCGTTTCTTTGTTGTCAATATCAAAGATTCTCTACCGCCGCCAATCTATGTCCGTCCGATTTTTGACTCCAGTTATTCCCAAGTCTATCTGACAAAAGGAAAGAAAGGGTGGAAGGTAAGAAAGATTACACCCAAGGCAATTACTACGGTAGATGCGTCATCACTTCTGAAAATTGAAAAATTCCGAACCGAGGCAAAACCGAGTGGCCGGGTCTTTGAGATAACAACCTCGGATACATTACTAACAAAAGACCAACTCCCAACATTCCGCCCCGAGGATACGGTCCGGGTCTTGGTTACGATTAGTTTTGATACCGATTCCGGCTGGATATTCTTACACCGCGGCCCGAAAGGTGACCGAAAACGCGAACCATTCTATAAGACCTCGTCTAATACCTTTGAACGAACCTGGATTATCAGTAATGAACCAATACAAACGGCGGTTGTGCGTCCAGCAGCGATTGACTTTATTGGCTGGCGGACACTGTTCGGCGATTCCAGTGCCTTATACAATTCATCAGCTTGGGCGCTACCCTATGTGATAAAGAAAGACGAAGAGGCCTATCCGGAAGATTAGATAACTACAAAAAAGAGAAAGGGAAGAAATTACTCCCAATCTAAGAGTCTTTTTTCTCCTTCTATCTTTTTTATTTCGGTAATATCTTGGGTGACTTCCAGTGTGCCTAAATATTTTCCATCTTTATCCCGAACCGCAAAGTAGCGGATATGGACTAACTTCCCTTCCAGCGGAATCCAGAATTCCGCTACATCCCTTTCCCCTTTTTTGAAGGCGGTAAGAATCTTTTCGACAATGTGGATACTTTTCGGCGGATGGCATTGCTGCACCTTTCGCCCCAAGACCGCTTTGGTGCGGACAAATATCCGCTCCTTTGTGGAATTGAAATATCTAACCTCATCGTCTTTATTAACAAAGGTGATGTCAAAAGGAACGGTATTTAAGACCGCGGATAGTTCTTCTAACTTAAACTCACCGGTCTCAAACTGAATTATTCCCGGAAGCGCCTCTTTTTTCTCTTCGCTAACATTCTCTTTTTCTTCCCCAACCGGAGTGAAACAGCAGTAGCCAATCTCGGTAAATCCCTTTTTGATCTCCTGAAATTCTCTTTCGCTAATTACCTTTAAGGCGGTGGGAAAGAGGATATTATTCTCCTTATAGAAATGACTATTTAAGAGTTCAAAAATCTCCCCGGCAACCAATTTCAGTGTCTTTTTATCCTTTTCCGCCAATGCCTTATAGAATCTCTTCTTCGCCTCCCTTATCTTATCGTGTTCCATCCACATAATCTTTGGTGGTTCGGTTATGCCGTGTTTTTCCAAATAAGGGAAGAGGACATTTTCCTCCCTTAGGTAGTGCTTCTCTGAGTCCTGGAAGTGATGGGCAATATGGGACATCTCTTCCCATATCTTTTCGGCCTCTTCTTTTTCTAATCCGCTCACTAAACCCTTTAATCTTTCCGCCATTTCTAACATCATCTTATGCTCAGTTAAAAGGGTGCCGATGGGATGCTCTACGGGAACCTCTTCCTTTTTCTCCGCTAATTTTTCTTTTAATAGCGCTAAATGGATACTACAGACCTCCTGAATCTTCTCCCGCGGGATGCCTTCTTTAATCAACTCCTCCTCCACCCGGGCGATATCCTCGGCTGAGACCTCTGGCAAGAGAAGGGCAAACTTCTCTTTCAATTCCGTAATGTCCCTTCCTTTGTGCAATTCCCGAAACAAATTCTTTAACCTTTCTCTTCGGATTATCTCATCCATATCATCTCTCCTTTTCTAAATTTGCCTTTTGGTAGAGAAAATAAGAATAGAAGAAAGTAAAGAGCGTAACTCCTAAAATTGGGATAATCACCAAATAAAAGGCATAATTGGGAAATAAGAAGCCAAAGAGAGCAATAATACCCGTAATCTTAAATAACTTTCCGCCAATCTTATGGGTCTTCTCCCAGACCACTTCGTTACTTAAAGTCCAGGGGGTTCTTATGCCAATGAACCAATTTCTTTTCGCCTTCTCGATAAGGATCCCACAATAGAAAAAGAGAAGGGAGAATGCCGGGAGAAGCATCCGGGACATCCGGAAAGAAAATCCCAAATTCCAGAAAATCGTTAAGAGGTAGAGGTAAAGAAGAAAGAGAAGGAAGAAGATAATAAAGAGGTCAAAGTATCTCTGGAACTTCTTGATATTCTCGCGCAAAGGGTCGATGACGGGAATGATGAGAAAGAGGAAAAAGAGACCAAGAGAGATTAGAGGCATCAGGAAAACACCCCAGAAACGGGAGATGTGGCCATCAACCTCATTCCTAATATTCCAGTGGGAGGCCATCCGGGCGGGCATTCGGGGATAAATAACCACCCCAAAAATAAAAGAGACCAAAACAATCACCAAAGCAATAAAAATCCCAATTCGCATAAGAGATTATAAGCCCCCCTCTTCCAAAGTCAAGGCATGAAAACAGATTTTTTAATATGCTTTTGATATTGGAATGGATGAGATAAAGGGTTTGGATCATTTTGCTCTATCGCCACCGCGCATTGACTTTTAGTTAAAAAATATGTAAAATAAAACTATAGATTTGAAATAATTTACCAATAAGCAAATCATACGCAGGGATATATGCAAGAAAAAGGGTTAAAATATCTCTATGGTCCGGTTTTTTCCTGGCGGCTGGGTATTTCCCTTGGTATTGACCCGATTTCGGATAAGGAAAAGATATGTAGTTTTAACTGTATCTACTGCCAACTGGGCGAAACCAAAAATTTAACAAGCGAAAGAAAAATATATGTTCCAACCGATGAAGTGGTAAAGGAAATGATGTCTTTACCGAAAATAAAGATTGATTACATAACATTTTCCGGAAGGGGTGAACCGACATTGGCGAAGAATTTAGGAGAGATGTTTGAGACAATGAAAAAATTGCGCAATGAGAAGATAGCCGTGATAACTAATTCCAGTTTACTTTTTAGAGAAGATGTTATTAAAGACTTATTGATTGCCGATTCGGTGTTAGTAAAATTGGATGCCGGTTCTCAAAAATTATTGGAAAAAATCAACCGACCAGTAAAAGGATTAACATTTAATCTTATCTTAGATGGAATAAAAAAGTTCCGAAAGGTTTATAAAAATAAGTTTGCCTTGCAGATGATGTTCGTTGCTGCCAATAAAAATTATGCGGAAGAATTATCGCAATTCGCCAAAGAAATAAGTCCCGATGAGATTCAAATAAATACCCCATTAAGACCCTGTAAGGTAAAGCCATTGTCCAAGAAGGAGATAGATAAGATAAAAGAATATTTCCAAGAAATGAATTATATTTCTGTTTATGATGTGGAAAAGAAAGAGGTTAAACCGCTCAGCCCAAAAGATACGCTAAAAAGAAGAGGCAAAATCTGAGTTCAGGGAAAAGACCGGAAAGAAATACGGCACAGATTCTGGTTCTTTCTAATAAGGGTGGTGTTGGTAAAAGTTTTGTTGTCGTGAATATTGCGGTCGGCCAAGCAAACTCGGTGTAAAGGTTGGAATTTTAGATGCGGATATCCCCGGACCATCGGTCGCAAAGATATTAAGCTTTGAAGAAAAATCCAAAACAGGTACTGACCTTTTTGTTTTAAGGAGGCATTGTGAGAAAAACAACAAAAGTAATAGCCTGGATGATAATCGGCTTCATTGCCCATCTCTTTGCAGCAAGACCTTTTGCCACCGATGATGCGGGCACGGTATCGCCTGGAAAATATGAACCAAAACTCGACTATGAATTTGGGAAAGAAGAGGGCATCCTGACCCGCTGGTTAGGTATTTTTAAAGGTTATTTATTTTTCCCCCAAATAAGGTTGCCTTTTAGAAAATATCGGTTAAAATTATAAAAAGAAGTTGTTAAGAAATATGGAATTAAAGATAGAATTATCTAACAGGAATTTCGGGGTGAAAGAGAGGACCAAGTAGATTATGGCGAATGGTAAGGCAATAAAAGTATTTGATAAATATTTTAAAGAGTATGATGAATGGTATGAAGAGAATAAGTTGGTTTATCTTTCCGAGGTAGCAGTCTTAAGGAAGGTAATTCCGAAAGGTAAAAAGGGATTGGAAATAGGTGTTGGAACAGGGAGATTTGCTGAACCATTAGGTATTGAATATGGAATAGACCCATCAGAAAAGATGTTAAGTATTGCGAAAAGGAGAGGGGTAAAGACTTTTGTCGGGAGGGGAGAAAGATTGCCTTTCTCGGATAAAAAGTTTGATTATGTGGCTTTGATTATTACCTTATGTTTTGTCGAAAATCCTGATGAAGTAATAAAAGAAGCAAAAAGGGTTTTGCGGGATAATGGGAAAATAATTATTGGCATAATAGATAAAACTAGCTTCTTAGGAAAGTTTTATCAGAAAAAGAAAAAAGAAGGACATAAGATTTATAAATATGCCAATTTCTTCTTGGTAAAGGAAGCAGTAGATTTATTAAAGAGACACGCTTTCAAAAATTTTGTTTTTTACCAAACTCTCTTTAAACCTTTAGAAGATATAAAAGAAGTAGAAGAGCCGAAGGAAGGTTTCGGGGAGGGAAGTTTTGTAGTTATCTCTGCCGAAAAATCTATTTAATTTTTACAAATATAAAGTTTCACCCTCACTCAAATTACCTCGGCAACTTTTTTATCCGCAGATAGTTAAATTGGTAATGGGATTATTTGTTGGATCTTTATGGTTATTTGATCAAAAGCAAGGGTAATGGACTTAATTAGTAGGATTTGCCTTTTGGCTAAAACCGGACTTGCCACGAATTTTCCCAAGTCCTCTTGCCTGATTTTTATCTTAATTTAAGGAATACCAGCCGATTTCCCGGACGCAGGAATGGTTAAAGGTGGGTTGTGTCTAAATCATTTATCTAATTTTTCTTCCCATTTTTTTCTAACTTTTCTACCGGGAAGAAGTCCTGCGGGAAAATGGGAATATAATTGGTCAAAAATTAGGTTTAACAAGAAATAAGATTTTTATTTTTTTGCCTAATGTGATTTACTGCCTTTTTGGGTATATCCCGGTGTCCATCCCCAGACGCTTCCCGGGGGTATCCCCTAGGGCATTTGGAAAAGAGACCATCCCCCTTGTCTCATCTTTCCTTACCCGGAACTTCTTCCAGGCTTTATTTGGTGCCTATCTATATATAACGGAGAAGTCCCCCAAAACCTGACCAGTAATTTTTTCAAAGGGTTTCCTAAATTTTTATTATGGCACGATTTTTGTTTCTCTAATAAATAAGTCCTCTTTTATCAAGGATTTATCCCTTGGCGCCTTCGGTCTCTAACCTCTCGTTGACAATAAAATCTTTTTTGTTATTCTTTCGGGAGAAAAGGAAGAAGGAGGGTAATATGCTGAAAGAGTTTAAGGAATTTGCTTTGCGGGGTAATGTGGTGGATATGGCAGTCGGCATCATTGTCGGCGCCGCCTTTGGGACAATTGTCAACTCCTTAGTTTCCGATATAATAACGCCACCGATTGGTCTTCTTTTGGGCAAGGTTGACTTCTCAAACTTTTTTCTCATCTTAAAAAAGGGTATAAATCCCGGACCTTATCCCTCTTTATCTTCCGCGCAGAGTGCTGGAGCGGTGACTTTGAATTATGGTCTTTTTATCACCAAGGTTATTAATTTTCTTATCGTCTCCTTTGCGGTATTTTTGTTAGTGCGGAGCATTAATCGCCTGAAAAGGGAAAGAGAAAAAACAACCCCGAAAACCAAAGAATGTCCCTATTGTTTTTTATCAATTCCGATTAACGCCATCCGTTGCCCGCACTGCACATCGGAGTTAAAATAAGATATGCATTGCCCTTTTTGTCGGGTTAAGATTAAGAGAAGAGGGGTTTTTCATAAGGCGTTAAAATGATTTCTTTATCTCAGACGCAGGTTTCTAACTTTCGTCGGCAACGCCATTACTTAGAGAGGTCTCCCAATTTTCTTGACTTATTTCTTTTTGGATTTATAATGAATTATGTCGGAACGTTGGAAAGATTGGTTAACCCAAGCGGAGAGGGATTTGGAACACGCCGCAATGGCTGCTGAGCAGGGCTTTTATGAGTGGGCTTGTTTCAGCGCCCAACAAGCCGCGGAAAAGGCATTAAAAGCGGTCTATCTCTTTCGGAATGCTGAGGCTTGGGGTCATTCCGTTGCCAGCCTCCTTAAAAATCTGCCGGAGAAGGCATCAGAAGATTTAATTGAAAAGGGTGCTAAATTAGACCGTTTTTATCTTCCCACCCGTTATGCTAATAGTTTTGAAAGCGGTGCCCCGATGGAATATTTCTTTAAGACCGACGCCGAAGAGGCGATTGAAAATGCGAAAGAGATTATTAGATACGGTAAAGGTCTACTCCCTAAATAGAGAAGAAATTATCAATAAGTTAACTTCTCTTGCCCAGAGGCTTTTAGAAGAGAATAAAAATGTTTTAAGGGTCATACTTTTTGGCTCGCTTGCCAGTAAGGGTCATTCCCCGCGCAGCGATATTGATTTATTAGTTGTTCTTTCCGATGACAACCGAAGGAGAATGGACCGAATCCCAGAATTTCTGCGCTATTTTTTGGAAGTTGGGCACCCGGTGGATGTTTTGGTCTACACCGCAAAGGAGATAGAGGATGAAAAGGAGGAATCATTTTTGAAGAGGGTTTTAGGTCAAGGGGTTCTCCTTGCTGTCCGAAGCGAGGGATAAATTCTTCGGTATGTATTGTCCTTTTTGTCGGGTGAAGATGAAGGAGGAGAAGCGGAGTTTCCATAAGCAGAGGAAGTGGCGTTGCCCTAAATGTGGTCGGGTTCGGAGGCAAAGGATAAAAAGGGTAAAACGGCGAGAAGGGTTTTAATCTTTTACCACCAGTAGCGAACCGTGTAGGTTATCACCCCTTCGCCATTTTTCGGCACCGGGAGATTGAACTCAATGGTTCTTGCATCCTTCTTTTCGTAATCCTGGGATTTCTCAATTATCTTCCAGTTTGACCAGCGCCAGAGGTGTTCAACCACCCGGACTAAGACTGGCTCTTCCTTATGGTTGCGGATGGTAATCTTATAAGATTCCACAACCCAGTCATCGCCTCTTTTGAAATCGGTTTGGACCCTTTCGCCCACAATATCAAAGGCATCGCCTAAATAAATCCGAACCAGTTCGTCTTT
>CAYRLZ010000038.1:0-3262 GCA_964425275.1 uncultured bacterium
GACAGTAATATTTTTTAAGCCCGATTTTTTGTATTAAGTGATTGAATATACAAAACTTAGGGGATTTTCCCTTAAAGATAGGGGGTGGTATAGGGGGTGCTATTCGGGATGGTATTAAATGCCCTATTCTATACCCTATTCTCTTGCCTATTCGGAATTCTATTCTCTACCCTATTCTCTTTTCTATTGGTAATCCTATTCTCTTTTCTATTGAGAGGTCTATTCCCTTACCTATTGGGTGTTCTATTCTCCGCCCTATTCAGAGTGCTATTGGGAATGCTATTCTCTTTCCTATAAAGAGCCCTATTGGAAGTCTTATTATTGGTTCGCTCCCTAGTCAAATTTACCTCTAATTTTGAGGAAACTGTGGACTTAGGTCGGGCTTTGTGTGCGGTTACGCTTTTGCTTGACTTCTTCCAATTCTTTGAGTAAATTTACCTATGCCAAATTTGTTTAGCCTTTTCGTATTTATCTCGTTGGAAATTGGTGGGAATATTGGGGAAATAACCCCAATCGGTTCCTTGTCCCACAATCATTTGCCTTCACCTTTTCTTGGCATCCATCTAACGATGACGCCCCCGCAAGTCTCCTCGGTTATGCCGGAATTCTCTTTTGCCTTCGCCTCAATTGCCGGGAAATCATTATCTTCTTATACCCTTCAAGTATTGGAAACTTCTATGCTCTTTTATCTTCGGACGCTGCGGTTGAAAGAAGACCGCCTAATTTTTAGCATAACCGGTCTTGGAGTAGATTTCTTTGAAAGAAGGTTACTTGCCCAAAAAGAAAAAAGGAGTTATCCGGTCTTTTACCTGGGAGTTGGTTATTCGGAGAAGATAAAGCGGGTTAGGTTCCGGATAAATCTTTTGCCTTCCATAATCTTAGAGAGAGGGGAAAAGTTTAATCTGAATATAAATAATTTCTATTACCTCTTCCGAGCGGAATTGGGAGTAGGATATGAGATATAAAAAGATGATTACGGCGGTAATAAAAAAGAGATTACGGCGATATTCTTTATCGCTGGTATCGGTCTTTATATTGCTCTCATCTTTCTTTTGGGTCTGTTCTGATGATTTTCTTTTGTCCCGAGCCAGTTCGGATTATTTCCCGATGGATGTCGGAAGGAGTTGGACTTATGTTTCGGACGGTGATAGTCTTTATCGGGAGGTAGTTGGGGAAGGTTTTCATTATGAACGCTTCGCGACAATTATTCAACGTAATTTTTTAAGTGAATACTGGGTAAAAGAGAAAAGCGAGGTGAGAAAGTTTGTTGTCTTTGATACCTCTCTTCTGGGGGAAAGGGATACGATTGAGATGGGCTATAAACTCTACTACCGCTTTCCCCTTGTTAATAATTCGGGTTGGGAGGAAAATATTCTTGATACTGTGGTCATTGCCTCGGACTCCTTTGCCCACATCTATACTTTTTCGGCATTGCCTCTTTTGATTGATACGATAAGAACTCCGGCTGGTTCTTTTTTTAATGTCTATAAGATAGAATTCTCTCTCATCCGAGACCTAATCAGTCTACGGGATACAACGACTCGTTATGAAATTAAGTCGTCTTGGGTTGAATTCTTAGCACCTCAGGTCGGGGTAGTGAGAAGAGAAGAAGGGGGGCGGACAGAAGTCTTAACTTCGTTTAAGAGGTAAAATACTTACGAGCAATAGTATTTTATTTAGGATGGATATTCTAATTAAAGATATTAGCCAGTTATTGACGGTTAAAAAAAATCGCCTCCGTGTCATTCGCGATGCCTTCTTAGATATAAGGGACGGGAAGATATTTGATTATGGGTCGCAAAAGAACTCAAAACTCAAAACGCAAAACGCAAAACGCAATCCGGTGGTCATCTCGGCTAATAATTGTGTCGTTATGCCCGGTTTTGTTGACTGCCATACCCATCTTGTCTTCGCCGGCTTTCGAGAAAAAGAGTTGGAAGAAAGGCTTGCCGGAAAGAGTTATAGAGAGATAACTAAATCCGGGGGAGGGATATTAAATACCGTCAACGCGACCAGAAAGGCCTCTTTTTTTGAACTCCTAACGCAGGCGCGGCAAAGAATAAGGGAGGCAATATCCTGGGGAGTAACGACGCTTGAGATAAAATCCGGGTATGGGTTAGATACGGAGAATGAGCTAAAGATTTTGCGGGTGATAAGAAAGTTAAGGGAGGAAGGACCGATTGATATTGTGCCGACTTTTCTCGGGGCTCACGCACTCCCCCGGGAAAAAACTAAGGAGGAGTATGTTGATGAAATTATAAACAAGATGCTTCCCCGGGTTTCTTGCGAGAAACTGGCGGTCTTCTGTGATGTCTTCTGTGAGAAGGGATTTTTCTCTGCCTCGGACGCGGAGAGAATTCTGCGAAAGGCAAAAAGTCTTGGGCTTTTAATAAAGATTCATGCGGATGAGATAACAAGTTCGGGCGGAACCGAGGTCGGAATAAAGGTCGGTGCGGTATCTTGTGACCATGTTATTTATCCCTCAAATAAGGGCATTGCCGGGATGGCAAAAAAGGGAATTTGTGCGGTGCTTCTTCCCGGAACGGTCTTCTTTTTAAAAAGCAAAAAGAGACCACCAGTTCACAAATTGAGGGAATATAAAGTCCCAATCGCTATCGCCAGTGATTTTAATCCCGGGACCTGTCCGATAAATAAGATGCCGTTAATTACCGCCCTCGCTTCTTTCGTCCTTAATCTGACAATGGAGGAGGCAATTATTGGTGCTACGCAAAACGCGGCAAAGGCGTTGAGGTTAGATAAGAGGGTCGGCTCAATTAGGAAAGGGAAGGATGCGGATTGCCTAATTCTTAATATTCCGGATTACCGATTTCTTTTCTATAACTTTGGGGAAAATCCGGTAAGAATGGTGATAAAAAGGGGAAAGGTTATTTACCATCAGGGTTAGAAACAGGACTTCCGTCCCGCAAGGCGTTTATGTCCAGACGATGTTTATTTCTCCTCTCCGACACCGGGGGTGGTCACAGGAGTGTGGCGCAAGCCATCGCCCAGGTATTAGAAGAGAAACATTCCTTTGAATGCCTCCTCCCCGACTTTTTTAAGGAAGGGACAAAAGGTCCTTTCCGAAAATTCCCACACTGGTATGCCGATATCACAAAGCGCAGAAATTATTTCTGGGGTCTTTTATGGTATGGCACCTACCCAAAGGCAATATTTCGCTTTTTGAATTGGATTGTTGACCTCTTCTCCCCAAAGGGGCTCAAGGATTTCTTCGCTTCTTACTACCCTTTTGATTGTGTCGTCT
>CAYRLZ010000039.1:0-6876 GCA_964425275.1 uncultured bacterium
GGTTAACTCCCCGGGAGGAGGTTTTTGCTAAGACCCATATAAGAGATAATCGCTTTTTTGCTTTTCCTCCTCTAATTCTGGATGATTTAGAGGTATTTAGCGATGACCTTCTTTCTAGGTACGATGTCCCCGAACACCACATTATGGTAAAAACGGTCAGCAGAGGTTGACTTTTATAAATTTTAATATACCATAACCATTTGAATAAGGAGGAAAAATGAAAGATATCCGAATTGAGAAATGGGCTGAGGTATTGCTCAATTATTCCCTTTCTATCCAGAAGGGAGATTTATTCTTAATTCAAGGGACACCACTGGCCACTCCCTTAATTAACGAGGTCTATCGCCAGGCATTAAAAAAAGGCGCTCATCCCTATGTGAGACTGATGGGCGAAGGATTAGCGGAGATATTTTATAAAGAGGCGACCGAGGAACAGATAACCTATATTTCGGAGATAGAGAAATTGGAGACCGAGAAGATAAATGCCTCCTTGCGCATCATTTCGGAATGGAATCGGAAGTCTTTGTCCAATTGTGACCCAAGGAAACTCGCCTTGGCCCGGGAGGCGCGGAAACCACTGATGGAAAGGTTTTTAGAAAGAAGCGCCAAAGGCGAATTGCGTTGGTGCCTTACCGCTTATCCGGATAATGCCCAGGCACAGGATGCGGAGATGTCTTTAGAAGAATATACCGATTTTATATTTAAGGCCTGCCTCTTAGAAGAAAAAGAGCCGATTAAAAAATGGGAGGAACTCTCCCGAAATCAAAACCACTGGATTAACTTTCTCTCAAAAAAGAAGAAGATAACGATTAAAGGGAAAGGGACCGATTTATCCCTTTCGGTTGAAGGGAGAAAGTGGATAAATTGCGATGGTAAATTGAACTTTCCGGATGGTGAGGTCTTCACCGGACCAATTGAAGACTCATTAGAGGGTGTAATAACCTTCTCCTTTCCTTGTGTCTATATGGGGCGGGAGGTTACCGGGGTAACACTTCACTTCAAAAACGGCGAGGTCTCTTCGGCTTCGGCGGAAAAGGGTGAGGAGCACTTAAGGGCGATGATTAATATGGATGAGGGGGCAAAAAGAGTTGGTGAATTCTCTTTTGGCACAAATTATGGTATAACCCGCTTCATCAAGAATACCCTTTTTGATGAGAAGATTGGTGGGACGATTCATCTGGCACTCGGCTCTGGTTATCCAGAGAGCGGTAGTAAAAATAAGTCCGGCCTCCACTGGGATATGGTCTGTGATTTACGAGAAGAAGGTGAAGTCTATGCCGACGGCGAACTGATATTTAAAAATGGGAAGTTCCTCCTTTAAGTTTCACCAATATCCCACACTAGGCAGGACACAAGTCAACAAAGATTGGTTACCGTAAGAAGGTTAAACTCCAGTTAATTGCTATCTTACCTTTGTTACCTTATTCACCGTCGTCCCTGTGGGATTTGAGAAACGGATGAGATAGACGCCGGGCGCGAGATTTTTGGCTGACCATTTTATCTGGTAATTACCTGAGGAATGAAACCCCTTCACCAATTCTTCAAGGAGTTTGCCATCAATTGAATAGAGAGCAACACTCACCAGACCAGGGTCTTGTAGGGTATAAGAGATATTAGTTTGCTGAGAAAAGAGATTGGGATTAACTGCTAAGATTCCATTGGTTAGTTTTTTCTTTTCCTGCGCTTTAAGCCCGACCGCTTGCAATTGGTAGTATTCACAACTCCTCAGGACATTGGTGTCGGCACCTGCTCGGCCACCGAATACCCACATTCCCGGTATGCCACCTGAGTTACGACCGCCGGGGATGAAGACGCCGGCGTGATTTCTTCTTGGGGAGATAAGATTGGGAAAGTAGGTCCAGGAGTTAGTCGGCACATCATAGACAAAACATTGATTAGTCTCTCTGGGCCATTTACCGTTACCAGCGACGATAATTTTATTCGCAAGTCCATAAGGGGATGTTGAATCAAAACCAAAGGCCCGGGTCTCGCCCGAAGAGTCCGGTAAATCGGCAAGTCTCTGCCAGCCGGCGGTTGGGTTTTCTGGGTCAAAGACTTCGCATATCTTTTGGGCATAGAGATTGTTAGACGAAAATATATCACCACCGATAGCGTATATTTTTCCGTTAACGACGGCGGTTGTGATATAACTGCGGGCCACACTTAAATTGGCGGTTGTAATCCGGCTCCAGCGATTGCCAGCAGGAGCAAGCGGGTCATAGACCCAAGTCTCATAGGAGAGATAGGGAGAGAGCGACTCGTTAAAACCACCAAAGACATACATCTTATTATTATAAGCGACATTTGCCCCGGGAATTGGGATACGGGCACCACCAATTCGCAAAGGCATTGGGTCGGTATCAACTATGCGCACCGTATTGCTTATTGGATAATAGACCTGAACCGCGGCGGTCTTTGGTCCGGTTCCGGTTCGGCCACCAACAATATACAAACCATAGGTGTCAGTCGGGGAATAATTATCCTGTAAGATACAGATATTATAGTTAGAGACCGGAATGGGCATCGTTACGCCCATACTGCGATAAATTCCACTATCCGGGACAAAGCACCAAACTGTGCCATCGGTTGCGCCCGAACTTAACCTCCCGCCAAGGAAATAGACCTTTCCGGTTGGGGGGAAATATTCACCGTCAAAGCGAGTAAACCGAAATCCAGTCGTTGGTCCATTTTGCCAGGTCTGGGCTAATAATAATCCGCCAAAGACGGATAGAAATAAAGTTAATAAAAGAAGTCTATTGGACATATTCCCTCCTTACTTTACCATCTGTAAAAATAATAAAGGAAAAACATCTTTTTGTCAAGGGTTGCGACAACCGCCTTGACAATTAAAAAAGATTTCTATATCTTTACATAATTATGCCGGCTAATCTTACACCCCAATACTTGGCCGCCGAAGAAAAATTTCGCCAGGCAAGGTCATTGGAGGAAAAGTTGGAGGCATTAAAAGAGATGCTGGCAACCGTTCCCAAACATAAAGGGACAGAGAAACTGCAAAAGGAGATAAAGACAAAAATCTCCAAACTGCGCAAGGAGATGGCAAAGAAGCCCTCAGTCAAAAGGACAATTTGGTATCACTTTGAAAAAAAAGGAGCGGGTCAGGTAGCGGTATTCGGTTTTCCCAATTGTGGCAAGTCGGCACTCGTTAAATTACTCACCAAGGCGAATACCGAAGTAGCACCTTATCCTTACACAACAATCATCCCCAGTGAAGGAATGATGCCTTATGAAGATATTCAGGTGCAATTGATTGATACCCCGCCCTTAAACGATGACCCAGAGCCTTGGTTTTTTCATATCCTTCGCTCCGCCGACTCTTTGTTATATCTTTTAGACCTCGCTTCCGATGACCTATTGGAGGATTACGAAAAAGGATTGTCCATCTTAAAAAAAGGGAGATTAGCAATCATTGAAAAAGAGATGCCCTGGGAGGAAGGTTTTACCCAAAAGAAAACGATTATTGTCGGCAATAAGATAGACTGCCCGGGGGCAGAGGAGAGGTTAAAGATAATTAAGGAGATTACGGGTGAGATAATTTCCGTTTCGGTTGAGAAAGGGATAGGTTTGGATAATTTGAAAAGGGTGATATTTAAGAGTCTGGATATTATCCGGGTTTATACAAAACCCCCGGGAAAGCCGCCCGATTTTACTGAGCCGGTAATCTTAAAGACCGGTTCTTCAGTCTTAGACTGCGCCCTTCATCTTCATAAAGACTTTGCTCATCGTTTGAAATATGCCCGGCTCTGGTCCGATGAAAAGTATCAAGGGCAGAGGGTAGAAAGATTACATATATTAAAGGATAAGGATATAATTGAGTTCCATATATAATTTAGGCTGATGAAATCCATCTTCATTTTATTTCTCATTTTAGGGGAGGTCTATGGTGCAATCACCATCGCCCGGTTGAAATATGAAGGCGGCGGTGATTGGTATAATGACCCGGATATAATCCCCAATCTGGCAAAGGAGATAAATAAAAGAACCAGTCTGGTGGTTGATTTAAAACAGGCGGTGGTATCAATTTTGGATAAGAACTTATTTAACTATCCCTTTCTTTTTATGACCGGGCACGGCAACATATCTTTTAGTGAAGAAGAGGTGAAGGTTCTGCGGGGATATTTTGAGGCGGGTGGTTTTCTCTATGCCGATGACGACTATGGTATGGATGAATCATTTCGGCGGGAGATGAAGAAGGTATTTCCCAATTCCGAACTGGTGGAGATTCCTTTTGACCATCCGATTTATAACATCTACTATAAATTTCCCAATGGTCTGCCAAAGATTCACGAGCATTACGAAGGAAGACCAAAAGGGCTGGGGATATTTCATCAGGGAAGGCTCTGTGTCTTTTATACCTGGAATACAAATATCTCGGATGGCTGGACCGAGGCACACAACGACCCGCCCGAAAACCGGGAGGCGGCATTTAAGATGGGGACGAATATCCTCTTATACGCCTTACTCTATTAATTTAGCCCGATATGGCAAGATGTAAATTATGCGGGAAGGTTGCCGATACCATCGCCCAATACCTCTCCTTATGTAAGGATTGTTTAAGAGAGAAAGAGAGCGACTTAAAAGAGGAGGTCTTAGAATTACACGGTAGAATAAGGACTAAATATAACCTACCAGCAGCTATACCAAGGGATAGAGAAGGGATGAAATGCGGGCAGTGCGTTAACGACTGTAAAATTGGAAAAGGGAAGAAAGGTTACTGTGGACTTATTACCAATTTAGATGGGAAATTAGAAAGATATGAAGATAGCGGGTTTCTTGACTTTTATTTTGACCCGCTTCCCACAAACTGCGTTGCCGACTGGGTCTGTCCGGGTGGCAGCGGTACTGGATTTCCCCAATATGCCTATAAGAATGGAACAGAATATGGTTATAAGAATCTGGCGGTCTTCTTCCGCCACTGCACTTTCAACTGCCTTTTTTGTCAGAACTGGCATTTTAGAACCAAACCGCATCGGTCTTACACAACTGAGGAGATAATTAAGGTGATTGATGAGAAGACATCCTGTATCTGTTATTTCGGTGGCGACCCGACACCGAATATAAAATTTGCCCTTAAATTATCGGAGAAAATCATCTCCTCCCTCAATAGAATATTCCGCATCTGCTGGGAGACAAATGGCTCAGCCACCAGAGGCTATATTAAAAGGATGATGGAATTATCGCTTATCTCTGGTGGCATATTAAAGATTGACCTAAAGGCATTCTCCCAACCACTTGCCTTTGCCCTTTGCGGAACCGATAATAAGAATACAATAGCCAATATTGAATTCTGCTCCCAGTTCTTCTCTAAAAGGGAGGTCCCGCCACCGCTTGTCGTCGCAACCCTTTTAATCCCTGGTTATATTGATGAAAAGGAACTCAGACTTTTGGCGAAATTTTTAGCCAGTTTAGACCGCCGAATTCCTTGGGCGCTCTTAGGTTTTGCCCCCCACTTCTATTTCTCTGACCTACCAAGGACCTCTCGTCTTCAGGCATCTCAAGCCTTGGCGATTGCCAAAGAATATGGGATGGAGAATTGCCGGATTGGAAATTTCCATCTCCTTGTGGATTAGCGTCTTGCTTTCCGTGCGTAAGATTTTTAATCTAACTTTCTTGGGTTATTATGGTCTTCAGAGACATTATAGCCAAATGAAACATTGACTTTTTTTTAATTTTCTGATATAATATAAAGTTCTAAGAAACCGGGGGTTTCTTAGGCGGAGAGATAAAATGGTAAAGGAAGTTTTTATCTACTTCACAACAAAAGAACTCTCATTCTGTGGGAAAAAGACCAAATATTTCCCACGAGGAGGTAAAATGATTAGCCAAAATCGTATCTTTTTGAGAATTTGGGCACTGCTCATTGTCTGGGTCGTAGCATTTGGCATACCACCGAGACACGGATATGAGCCAGCCGGAGCCGAAATCACCGAGTTACGAGCTCCCCAGGTCCGTCATATCTCTAATGGAAACGGAACGATTACCGCTGAGATTTATTCTCAGCCGATTCATTTCTCCAGCAAAGACCAGGGGCTACCATACATAGCGAGTCCTGAAACGGTTCGAGTTTATCCGCAAGTCGCTTCTCAATGGACCGGCGGGGTCTGGTATTTGGCCTATATGGGCTATTATGGAAGATATGAGGAGGAGGTCTGGTGGGGTTTGTGGCTCTGGGGGTCATATCTTGCTCAGGATCGCGGTTGGGTCAAATTTGACCTCTCACCAATACCGGACGATGCGGAGGTGACTGAGGCAACCCTTTACTACTATGTTAATAGAATAGAAGGTGCGGCACCAACCAATACCCAAATCCGTCTGGTGCCAATTGACCCGGTCGGCGCCGACAACCAGGTGATTTATGACGCAATTGGCAGTGGGGTTATTGTCGGGTCTCGCGGAACAACTCCGCTTGGCTGGAACGATGTCACCCTTAATGCCACCGGTGTTCAGGCAATTAAAGACTCCTTGCGTTCGGATCGGATTGTCTTGGGTTGGTACTACCCGGGTTCATCCTTAGAAAACGCCCGCGCGGCGGGCTACAACGGCGGTGATAATAAACCCTATATCAAAGTTACCTATAGACTGCTGCGGGATGTCGGTGTAACGAAGATTATAGAGCCAACCGGGATGAAAGAATTGAATACCCCAGTTATTCCCGCCTGCTCGGTCTATAACTTTGGCAATACTACCGAGAGTTATACAGTTCGGATGAGGATTGGAATACACTATGACAGCACAGTCAGTGTCTCGGGTCACGCTCCCGGAGAGTATCTTTATATTACATTTCCGGAATGGATTGCTGGTCCGGTGGGAACACGGACGGTCTCCTGTTCAACCGAACTTGACGGTGATATTGACCAA
>CAYRLZ010000040.1:0-8400 GCA_964425275.1 uncultured bacterium
TCCTTCTCCACCTCATCAAGAATTTTATCGACCAGGGGTTTCAGTTTCACTAAGGGGTGGTTAGGAAATTTTTCAAGGATAGTCTTATAAACCCAATTATCGCTAAAAATTGAACAACCTTACGACTTTTTCAGAGCTCTCTCTTCTTCCTGTCCTTCACCCATACCCAGCCCACTTGGAGATTTAGAATAATATTATACCAAAAAATAGAGAAAAGTCAACTATGCTTTTCGTACTGTTTCTAAACATAGTATCTACCATAGAGAGTTCTTTGGGATCCGTGATTTGAAAAAATTCTTAAAATCCTATAATCTTCCAAAAAGGAGTAATTTATGGGTATCACCGAAATCTATTATGAGAAGTTCCGTTATGAAAAAGACCCGGTCCGGTTAAGAAAGAGAGTTATTGGCATACTCCAAGAGAATAAATTTAACATCTCAAAAACCGCAAGAGAACTCGGCACCAACCCAAAAACAGTCCGGAAATGGTGGAAAAGATATAAAATAGAAGGAACAAAAGGACTAGCTGACCGCAGACATTAGACCTTTTTTCTCTGCCAATTTGCTTTTCCTCTTCTAATTCTGGATGATTTAGAGATATTTAGTGATGACCTTCTTTCTTAGGAACGATGTCCCCGAACACCACAACCCTTTTTGGATTTCTCTATCAACCTTGGGAGAGAAAAGAGTTGGGATAGGGTGAGAATCAATAGGGAACTTTTATGTAGACTTTTTGACTCTTGCCCTATCCTGGTAAAAAAGGTATAATAAGGCGGTCGGTCCTTTCCGGAAAACAACGATTCGGTTTTTTCTCTTTCGTTTGCATTTTAATAATATAGTTGACTATTTTCTTATTTTTGTTTAAATAGATTATTATGGAAGGGATTATACTCTCAGCCTCGGGGTTGCGCGTCCTAATTGACGAAAAGGAAACCCCTTCTCTATTCTTTCGTTATGCCGGTGCCTTCACCCAATTATTAGGTCCAGGGAATTATCTCGTCGCCACCGATACCCGTCCATCAAGAAATATCCTTTTACCGGAGGTTATCGCTGGTATCTCCTCCCAAGGAGGCGAGGTAATTAACTTAGGAATCGCCCCGACGCCAGTTCTGCTCTTCCTGGTCCGAGAACAGAAATTTACCGGGGGGATTGTCATCACAGCCAGCCACAATCCAATTGAGTATAATGGACTGAAGTTTGTTGGTCCTGATGGGCTCTTTCTTTCCTCAACCGAGATTGAAAAGTTAAGGCAATTAGCTGAGAAGAATTCAAAACCAAAGAAGAGAGGTAATCCGGTGGCGGATTATCATCCGAAACTCCTTGATACTTACATTGATAAAATCTTATCGGCGGACCTTTTTTCCGGCTTAAAGTTTAAGCGATTCGCCTGCGGGGTTGATGCGGTAAACGGTGCTACCTATCATATCGTTGATAAACTCTTAGAACGTATCGGTTGTGTAAGTATGCCCGTCTTCCCTTATAGCAATTTAGTTAAAAACTTCCCCCGCGACCCAGAGCCAACCCCAAAAAATCTTTATAAATTAAGACAATTTGTCTTAGAAAAGGAGCTAAACTTAGGCATTGCCTTTGACCCGGACGGTGACCGCGTCTCGTTTGTCTCCGAAGAAGGAAGGGCCTGGGGAGAAGAATTAACCCTACCTTTGGTCTTGGAGTTTTTTCTCTCCCGAATAAAAAGCCCGGTCGTCACCAATCTCTCCACCTCCTTGGCGGTTGATGCCGTGGCGAAGAAACACGGCTGTCCCTGTTATCGGACAAAAGTCGGCGAGCGGAATGTGATTGAGGAGATGATAAGGCGCGAGGCAAAAGTGGGCGGTGAAGGAAATGGCGGTGTGATTATCCGTGATATAAATTTTACCCGAGATGGTATCCTGGCTACGCTCATCATCCTGGCGATGCTTTCCGAAGGCAAAAACCTCTCCTTTGTTGCCAAAGAACTTCCCCGCTTTGCCATCCAGAAATTTTCCTTCCCTATCTCCCAATCAATAAGGGAAGATAAATTAAAAGAGGGGGCCTTAAAAATTCTTTCGGCAACGACTTCGGTTAAAGAAAATTTACTGGATGGGTTCTGGCTGGGAGATGAAAGTTCTTTTTTTCACCTCCGATACTCCTCAACCGAACCGATTGTCCGGATTATCATCTGCTCCCGACACCGGAAGGTATTTGAAATGTTGCGGGATTTTATCCTGACCGAATTCTCCTCGGCATTACAAGGTCAAACCCCAGTCCAAAAGCAAGCAAAGAAATGATTGCTTTTCTTGCCCTCTTATGTGTGGCATAGTCGGCTATTTTGGTGAAAGGGATGTCAAAGAGGTAATCTTGGTCGCCTTAGAAAGGTTGGAATACCGCGGTTATGATTCCTGTGGACTGGCGATAAGAAAAGAGGAGACATCCCTTTCTTCTTCCTTAGAGGTAGTTAAAACCGTTGGTCGGCTACCGAAGTTAAAATCAATCCTTTTGGCACGGGAAAGCGAACGTCCGCTGCCCAAAAACCTTGAGGGCAATATTGGGATTGGTCATACCCGTTGGGCAACTCACGGAGCGGTAAAAGAAGAGAATGCCCATCCGTTAACCGACTGCCAAAACGAAATCGCTATCGTCCATAATGGGATAATTGAAAACTACCGGGAATTAAAAGAGGAGCTCTTAAAAGAGGGGCACATCTTTAAGAGTGATACCGATTCCGAAGTCATCGCCCACCTCTTAGAAAAATACTCCCCGGAGAAAAGTCTCCTCGCCGCTCTCCAAGAGACCGTTAGGCACTTGAAGGGAACCTATGCCATTTTGGCCCTTTCCCGACGAGAACCAATTCTCGTTGGGGCGAAATTAGGCTCCCCTCTGCTTGTTGGATTTTCCAGGGGTGATAAGGTAATTGCCTCCGATATCCTGGCGCTCATCGGCATATCAAAAGAGATGTTCATCCTTGATGATTTTGAAATCTGCGCCCTGGAGAGAGACAAGATTACCTTCTACAACTTCCAGGGTGAGAAGATTAGCAAAAAGCCCCGCAAGGTTGATATCTCACCGAAGGCAATTACCAAGGGGAAGTACCGCCACTACATGCGAAAAGAAATCTTTGAACAACCAAATGTCCTTAAAGAAAATATCCGCCGCCGGATTCTGCCGACCAACGATTTATTATTAGACCCCGAGACCAGAATCCTACCCGAAGAGATAAAGAAATTAGACCGAATCTTAATCTTTGCCTGCGGCACCTCCTATCACGCCGGGCTGATTGGTCGTGATTACTTTGAGACCTTCGCCAAAATCCCGACCACCGTGGAGATTGCCTCAGAATTAGCCACCCGTGAGATACTATTTAAGGAAAATACCTTAGGGATTAGTATCAGTCAGTCTGGTGAGACAATTGACACCCTCTTTGCCCTCCGTAACCTTAAGAGTAAAGAGATAAAGGTATTATCAATCATCAATGTCAAGCGCAGCTCAATTGACCGGGAATCCGATGCGACCATCTACATAAACTGTGGACCGGAGATTGGGGTTGCCTCAACCAAGGCCTATACTGCCCAACTCTTTACCTTACTACTTCTTTCTTTATATTTTGGGAAGAGGCGGAAGGTATTGGATGAAGGAAAATTTAACTCGATAATCTCCGCTTTGCAGGAGATTCCCGCCAAGATGGAAAAGGTATTAAAAATGGACCGGGAGATAAAAGAGATTGCGATAAAGAATTATTATCGGAAGGATTTTTTATTTCTGGGGCGTGGGATAAATTATCCTCAGTCCTTAGAGGGGGCGTTAAAACTAAAAGAGATTTCTTATATCCATGCCACTGGCTATCCGGCGGGTGAGATGAAACACGGACCGATTTCCCTTTTGGGTCCAGAGGTTGGGGTCGTGGCCATCGTCTTAAGGGATGCCCTTTATGAGAAGATGATTTCCAATATCAACGAAGTAAAATCCCGGGGTGGGACAATCATCGCCATTGCCGAAGAGGGGGATGAAAGAATAAAGGAACTGGCTGATTATCAAATATTCCTCCCGCCGACCGAGAATTTTCTCTCCCCTTTGATTTCCATCATACCCCTACAATTACTCGCCTACCATATTGCCGTCTTGCGTGGCTGTGATGTTGACAAACCCCGCCATTTAGCAAAAAGCGTCGTCGTTGAGTAAAGAACCCACCACAGATAAATACTGATAAAATCCTAAATCACATTAATTTAAGGCAAGCATCTTATTAGTCAACTTCATAAATCATCATGCATTTTCTTTTCTTCGGAATTGGCAAAATCGGTTTGTCCTACTTCAAATTAACCTCAACGACCTTCGTTGCCGGTTTCGCCTCGGCGATTCCCTGGACAAGTCCGCCTAAAAATTTACTCGCGTTCAGTATCTCAACTTCCACTGGTTTCCCATTCTTATCGTAGTTTATTATCACCATACCGTATTCTTCGGCTTTATAAATCTGAGCCGAGGAGAGGAGTATATCTAATGTGTCTCCTTTCCCATCATATCTGACTTTCATATCGCCTCCTTTCACAAGGGTAAATAGTGATTATTAAAATTTCTTCATAAACAATTCTTTTTAATAATTCTTCGGTAAGTTTACACTGCACAATTTTTCGGCCCATATAACCTTTAACTATTTTACCGGGATTTTTAACATTGGTCAAGACTTTTGCTCGGGTAATTCCAACTTTTTGTAAACGTGCTAACTTATCCTGGGCGTGTTGGGTAAAGGCTATTCGCTTGCTACTTTGTATGTTTTTCATTTTAATCGGCCTTATTGATATGTATTACTAATTAAGTCTTCCCTTCAATGATTTTCCTTTCTTCATCCGTAATATTATACAACCTATAAACTATTTCATCAATTTCCTTATCCGTCCTTTCAATCTGTGTTTGGATTTGATCTCTTTCACTGCCTCGGGCGGTCGGGATTTTCTTATTTAATTCCAGCGTCACATCCACCAAAGCCACCAGGTCATCGTGGAGTCTCTTTTCGGCCGGGTTAGAGAAATCAATCTTTGGAATAGGAATATGTTGGGAATAGATTAAGTCCATAACCCGAGAGGTTTCCGTCGTTCGGCTAAACAATATTCGTTGGATATAAAATGAAGGGACTTTTGAATTTATAATACCGGCAAGGGCTCCATACGAATACTTTGAATCTTTCTTAATTATAAAGTTTACAAGTTTTTCCGTCGTTAAATATTCACCTTTGACATCGGGATAAGCAATAAGCCTTTCTCCCCGCAAAACCTTGAAAAATATCCTTGGCTGTAAAATTCTTTTCGCACGAGTTAAATATTTTTCATTATGCGAAATGTCTATCATCTTTATTTTATCAATTCGGTAGCGTTGGACATCCGGCACCTTGTTAATGAATCTCCATTTCCCTCTTTTTAATATCATTTTCTCGCTGTCCGGAATATACAATCCTCGGAAACAATCTTCGCAGATTTTACCCAGAGGAATGGAGTTACGAAAAATTTTTTCTATAACCTTTTGTTCCCCTTTTGACAATCCCCTAAAAATAATTACAGAAGCAATTTTTTGGTACTCACTCGGAACAATGCCATCATCCACAATATCTTTCACTTCTCTATATCTTTTCACAGGCTCGGCTTTCTGAATCACTACTTCTGTTCCCTTCCTATGTCTCTTTTCAAAACAAAGGACTATTTGTTCATAATTTGCTTCTTCAAATGTTATTCCAGAATCAAGTAGAGCATATAAGGTAGATTTATTTAAAAGGAACTCACGGATGCTTTGCCAAGCCGAATAGAATGTGATTGTTTTAGGGACAATCATACCAATCCTATTTTTGCTTAGTCGCCAAGCCAATTCTAAAAAATATGCCGCCGAATCTTGGGTTTGGGTCTCATATTTATCTTTTATATATCTCTTTTCATTTTCTGAAAGTGCTGCACCATACGGTGGATTGCCAATTACGCAATCAAAGCCGCCTTCTTCCACTATCTCTCTAAATTCTTCATCCCAATTAAATGGCTTAACTCTATACCAGTCATCACCGAAATATTTCTTTAATTCTAAGGGACGGCCCGAGATTAAAGAGTTGCCGCATTTTATATTCTTATCAAGCATCGGCAAAACCATCCGCCCGGAAACAAGCCCGTATTCCCCTTCCAGCATCTTTAACATTAGAGAGAGTTTTGTCACCTCAACTGCCTGCTCATCAATGTCAACCCCGAAGATATGATTCCGTAAGATTTCGCTCTTCTCTTCAATCGTCAGGCGTGGGTTGGGTTCTTCTGAATATTCCTCTCTTTTATCCTTTAATAAAAGAGGATAACTACCGCCTCCCGAATAGGAATCAGAGGAAGATTTCTTCTGATTTCTATAATAATTGAGCATCTCTTCATAGGCCCTAATTAAAAAACTGCCGGAGCCACAAGCCGGGTCTAAGATTCTTAACCTCTTTATCTTCTTGGGCGCAAGTTCTTTGAGTAACTTACCGACAGTATTCTTAACAATATAGTCAACGATATATTCTGGTGTATAATAGACGCCACCGGCTTTTCGGACATCAGGCTTCAGTTCGTATTTGACGGTATGGTCGGTTAATCTAATTGTATAGCCAAGATATTGCTCATAGATATTACCTAAAACATCAATCGGGATGACATCAAACTGATAGGGATTATAGGTATCCAAGACGATTTCCTTCATCACCTTAAAATCAATTGCCAGATTATTCTCCCATTCCCGAATCAAAAATAAATCGGAGTTAAAAATTATATTATAAACCTTGAACTCCTCTTTTAGAAAAACCATCGTATTCAAGCCAACGGTTTCGGTTCTCTCTTCAAATAATTCTTTTAAGGTTCGTCTATGAATAAGACCCCGGTCTTCGCCGGAGCGGATAAATATAATCCGGTCTAAAATCCGCTGGGTTATCTCTTTGAGATATTCCGCATCCTTTTCTATATTTTTTCTATATTTCCGGAATGGAAGAGGTCTTGGTTATTTTTGAATATGTCCTTTGCCAGGGCCTCCCGCCATCTCTTTAAGTCCGAAAGGATTGCCTTATCAACCGGAAGCCTCTCCTTTGGCTTTACCAGAAGCAATTTATCAAGTTCGCCTCTGATTACCGATTCCTTGGAGAGTAGCCATAACTTATCATATCAAATTCTTCAAGATAGTCTTCCCATTTTAAGTCAATCTTTAACCCCTTTTTGGGTTTCGTAAATCCGGCTTAACTGTCACATCAAATAGTTTCAATTCTTCAAAGTCGGTTAATAAAACAAATGGGACGCCTTTTCGGTTGTAGCCGTATCCGACCGCCTGTTCAATATATTTGTTTATATCAACCTTTGGTGGTTTTGCCTCAATGAAGACCTTAATCTTGCCTTCAATTTTTAGCCCATAGTCAACCCGGCCCCGAGAAACCTTTTCTTCTAAGCTTACCTCGTTGCGGTCATTCACATCCCAGCCCAGGACATCTTTCAGAAGCGGTTCAATGAATGAGTTTTTGGCTTCTGGTTCGTTATAGTCTTTAATCCGGCCGGTCTCTGATTCCCTTCTAAATTTTTCTATCAGTTTGGAGAGATTTCCTTTTGCCTTTTCTTTTGTTAACATCCCTGACCGCACGGTATTTGCAGAAGGCATCGGTTAAGGTTATTATACTTAAAAATCTGAGAATTGCAAGAGTTCGCCGAAAAAGTAATTAGAGAAGGGGCTTGGGGCGACCCTCTAAGCCGTTTGGGGAGGAATTCAGGAATAGGCACCGGGATAGGATTAGAGAACCTAACAGAGAGCCTATCAGAGGGAGATAGAGAAAGGCACTGAGAAAGGGTAAGAGAGAAGGCAAGAGTAAGAGGCAGAGAAAGGGGTTAAGGAAGGGATAGAGTAAAGGATAGGGTAAGAGCCCTAGTAAGGCATTAAGTAAGGGATAGGGTAAGGCATCCAGGGAACGATACCCTAAAAGAAAGGAAAAATCCGATAAGTCCTGTAAAATCAAGATGTTAAAGGCAAAATGACCTGATAAAAAGGTTTCTCCACAGGAAACTTTATCCATTAGAATCTGGATATTAACCTTTGCTACGATGAGGATGAAACCAATAATAAGACTTCCAATAGGGCTCTTTATAGGAAAGAGAATAGCATCCCCAATAGCATCCCGAATAGGGCGGAGAATAGAACCCCCAATAGGTAAGGGAATAGACCTCTCAATAGGATAGAGAATAGAATTACCGATAGGCAAGAGAATAGAATACCGAATAGATTAGAGATTAGAGCCGAGAATAGGTAGAATAATAGGGCATTTAATACCATACCCAATAGCACCCCCTGTAGCACTCCCCCCTTCAAAAAGAAAAATTCCCTCTTATGCTGGGTGGATTGGTCAGAATAAAAGCGGTTAGGTCTTTTTAATTAGTTATTATCTTCTCTCATT
>CAYRLZ010000041.1:0-20345 GCA_964425275.1 uncultured bacterium
GGTTAACTCCCCGGGAGGAGGTTTTTGCTAAGACCCATATAAGAGATAATCGCTTTTTTGCTTTTCCTCCTCTAATTCTGGATGATTTAGAGGTATTTAGCGATGACCTTCTTTCTAGGTACGATGTCCCCGAACACCACACTTTGCCTCAGAGGTTTTTGTCTTCCACCGGTATTTCCGCTAATTCCCTTTTCTTTAGTCCTGTCCTCTTTTGTCTTGTTGGGAGAGTTTAAGTCCGAGAGTGGTCAGTTAGTCCTTTTGTCCCTTCCTTTTTAGAAGACCATAGGATTTTAATAATTTTTTCAAGTCAGGGCACAAAAGATCTCTTAGAAACAGTACGCTTTTTTATATGGTTGACAATTTAGTGGATTTATCCCACAATTAATAATGTCCAAAGATAAGAAAAGAGTCTTTGTTTTAATGTCGGGCGGTGTTGATTCTTCGGTTGCCGCCCTCCTCTTAAAAGAGAAGGGCTACGATGTGTTGGGTATTACCCTTTTAATTTGGGAAAGTGTTCATCGGGATAATGTCTGTTGTGGTTATCAGGCACTGCAAGATGCCCGGGTCTGTGCGGAAAGGATTAAAATCCCTCACTACCCAATTGATTTACGGAAGGAATTTAAGGAGATGGTGGTGAAAGATTTTTTAGAGGGCTACCGAAAAGGAATTACCCCTAACCCCTGCATCCGCTGCAACCAGTGGATAAAGTTTGATATTGTGAGAGAAAAGTTAAAACCTTTCGGCGATGGCTTGATTGCGACCGGGCATTACGCCCGAATTAAATTCTCGCCAATAGATAATAGATGGCTTCTTTTAAGGGCAAGGGATTTGCGCTATGACCAGTCCTATTTCCTTTATTCCATCCCAATAAGTTCGCTACCGGATATTATCTTTCCCCTCGGCGACTACTCCAAGGAGGAAGTGAGGGAACTGGCGCGCCGCGCCGGTCTCATTACCGCGGATAAGCCCAAGAGCGAGGATTTATGCTTTATCCCAAATAAGAATTATGCGGAGTTTCTTGGGCAAATTTATCCGGAGGCACTTAAACCCGGTCCGGTCAAAGACCAAGAGGGGAAAAATTTAGGAACCCATAAAGGGATAATTTATTACACAATTGGTCAGCGAAAACGAATTGGGCCGGGCTTTGGAAAAAGGTTGTATGTAATTAAGATTGATGTGAAAGATAATGCGATTATTGTTGGCGAAGAGAAAGATTGCTACGGAACAGAACTTTTGGCTACTGACTTAAATCTCTTTTTGCCTCTCCCCGGTGAGATGGAGGTATTAGCAAAGGTGCGTTATAAGGATAAAGAGAGCCTGGCCACAATTAAAAGAATTGGTGAAGAGACAATTTATGTGAAATTTCGGGAGAAAAAATGGGCAATTACCCCGGGTCAATCCATTGTCTTTTATGATGGAGAAATATGTTTGGGTGGGGGGATTATTGTCAAGGCGCTATAGCCTTCAGCATCCTATGGCTTTATTATCTTTCTGACTATCGGGACACCATCGGCATTTAGGCACAGGCGCCTAACACCAGATGTTATCTCCACTATTATCTCGCTTCTATGTAGTAGGGTTTTAGACCTTTCTCTCCTTTATGCTCTTATAATCCCTCTCTTTTTCCGCTAACTTCTCCTCTAAGTCTTTTATCTTACGAATAATCTCTTTGACCTTTTCATTCTCTTCAATCTTCTCCTTGGTCTGAAACAATTGATAGACGAGACCACCCAAATCAGCAAAACTCTCTTTAATTGAGCGGTTCAAGGAGAAGATTTGCATTTTTATCCTCCCCCTTTTACTTAAATCCTCGGCCTCTTTTAATGCACTCTCCGTGGTATCTTCTAACCAGGTTTTAACCTTATCCCAGAGTGATGGCATATACCCTCCTCTATTCTACTTTTGCGACCTTTTCTTCCATTGTCTGCTTCTTATCCCGGCGGTCGTCAATCTTGATTGTCGTCAGGAGTCTTTGACAGCCCATCGTCATCATTACCTCATGGATTTTCTGGATAAGTTGAAATATCTCTTCTAAATCACCCTCAACCGATGTCCCCATCGGTGCGATATGATATTTGAGTCCACTCTCCTTAATCATCCGTACCGCCTCTTTCACATATTCACTTACCCCTGGGGTCTTTGTGCCAATGGGCACAACACTAATGTCAACAATTGCCATAGCCCCTCCTTAAAACTAAACTGCGTGATTACCCTTGTCTTTGTTTATGGGTGGGGTCTCTTTTACAGACGACGCGGATGACCCCTTTCCGCTTCACAATCCGGCAGTGAAGACACCGCCGCTTCACCGAAGGCTTAACTCGCATATCCTCTCCTCATTTATAACGATAAACAATTCTTCCCCGGGTGAGGTCATAGGGTGAGAACTCTATTGCCACCCGGTCCCCGGGAACTATCTTAATGTAATGAAGCCGCATCTTCCCCGAGATATGCCCCAGGACAATATGCCCATTATCCAGCCGAACCCTAAACATCGTATTCGGCAATGCCTCAATCACTGTGCCGTCAAGTCGAATTAAATCCTTTTTAGCCATCAGTTAAAATCACCGGGGAATCTTTAGTGACCAGAACGGTATGCTCAAAATGGGCAGAGGGTAATCTGTCCTTTGTTACTACGGTCCAACCATTTTTTTTGGTTTCGGTTTTATAACTCCCCATATTGACCATTGGTTCAATCGCCAATGTCATACCTCGTTTTAAGAGAAAGCCCGAATCCTTCTTGCCAAAATTAGGGATTTGTGGGTCTTCGTGCAGTTCCACGCCGACGCCGTGTCCGGTTAAATCTCTCACAACCGAAAATCCCGCACCTTCTACTAAGCTCTGAATTGCTGCCCCAATGTCACCAACGCGCTTTCCTTCCCGAGCATTTTCAATCCCACACGCCAGAGCCGCCCGGGTGATGTAAATTAAATCTCTCACCTTTTTATTAACCTTACCAATCGGATAGGTCTTGGCCCCGTCGGCGAAATAACCATCCTTAATCACACCGACATCAATCTTTAATATATCTCCCTCCTTTAATCTCCGCCCATCCGGAACCCCGTGAACAATCTCTTCGTTGAGACTTAAGCAGACCGCACCGGGAAAGCCTTTGTATCCCTTAAATGCCGGGATACCCTGCTGACTTCTTATCAAATCCTCACAAAAATCCTCCAATTCTTTTAGCGAAGTCCCAACCAATAATCTCCCTTCAACCCGCTTCAACACCTCGGCAACAATCATCCCCGCCTCTCTAATCTTTGCTATCTCTTTCTCTGACTTTATATAAATCGCCATATTCAAGAGCACACTTTATCCTGGGCAATTATCTCCTCAATTTTTTTCTGGACCTCATCTTTTCCCAATTCACCATCTAAGCGATAAAGACAGCAGCGCTTTTCATAGAAATCAACTATCGGTTTTATTGCCTCGTGATAGACCTTTAATCTCTTCCTAATTGTCTCTTCTTTATCATCTTCCCTTTCTGAGACCTCACCACCGCAGACATCACACCTCCCCGGTATTCGGGTAGGCTTGAACTCCACATTATAGATTTCACCACAGTTTGAACAGACGCGTCGGGTAAGGGCGCGCCGAATAATCTCTTGCTCTGAAAGCTCTAAGAGGAAGACATAAGAGACAACCTTATTCACCTCCCTAAGGATTTCATCTAATCCCTCTGCCTGCTCTTTGGTGCGGGGGAAGCCATCAAAAACAAAACCGCATTGCTCATTTTCCCTGATATAACTTCTCATCACTTTTAGGACAATACTGTCCGGGACAAGTTCGCCCGCAGTAAGGAATTTTTCTATCTCCTTTCCTAAGGCTGTTCCCTTCAATACCTCCTGACGGAATAGGTCGCCGGTCGACATATGCAAAAAGTGGTGGCGCTGGCTTAAAAGCGCGGCATGCGTGCCTTTACCGCTTCCCGGTGGACCTAAAAATATGATTACCATAAAATATTCTATCAATAAATTCTTATCTGTCAACTGCGAAGTCTAAGTGGTTTTTAGGAAATACTAAACTGTTACCGCCGGTGCGGGGTATAACTTATCCTCACTGGGGACGCTACCTAAAGAAAGTCAAAGGGACAATCTTTCCTATATTAGAATCAAAGAGCCCGAAATCGGTAAGTTTTAACTCCGGGATAACCGGCAGGCTAAGAAAGGAGAGGGTGGCAAATGGGTTCTTTGGTTTCGCCCCTAACCAATGTGCTAAAGAAATCATCTCCGAAAGTCTCTGAACAACTTCTTGGGCTGGTCGGTCGGACAAAAGTCCGGCAATCGGTAGTGCAAGAGAAGCGGTTTTTCCTCTACCGCTAACTACCATCCCACCCCGAAGTGCCTTAATCTTCTTCGCCACCCGTAAAATCTCTTCATCGCTCACCCCAACGATAATTATATTGTGGGAGTCGTGAGCGACCGAACTCCCAATTGCCCCATCTTTTAACCCAAAGCCCTGCACAAACCCGAGTCCCAGCCGCCCGGTTGCCTTGTGTCGTTCAATAACGACCAGTTTCAAAATATCCCTCTTAATATCCGCCACAATATCCCCACCGGAAAGTTTCGGGGCGAGGAGTAACTTCTTCGTGAGGATTTCATCAGGGATAATACCAATTACTTTTATCATAAGCCTCCTCTTATCTCGGGTCGGAGATTTGATTCTAAGATGCCCGAGGGAGAGAGAACCGACCTTGAAGGTATTTTTTTTCGGCGGTGGGCAGTGTCTAATCGGCACCAAAAGTTCCTTATTCTCTACTACTACCTTACCATTCTTTATCACCTTCACGACCTCAAAATTCTTTAAGTCTTTGACGATGGTGATATCAGCTTTATAGCCGGGGGCAACTGCCCCCCGCGACTTCAAGCCAAAGTAGGTGGCGGGCGAGATTGTCACCATTCTTATCAAAAGGATTGGGTCAATCCCTAACCAGACCCCTTTTCTTAAAATGGCATCGAGATGTCCTTCACTGAGGAGGTCCTGGGGTTCTTTATCATCCGAGCATAAAACCAGGCGAAAAGAGTTCTTATCGTTGATGAGCGGTGCGAGTTTTTCTAAATTTTTTGCTGCTGACCCCTCCCGAATCATTATCCACATCCCCGACCGCAACTTTTCCAGCGCCTCTTTTTTTGTTGCGCACTCGTGGTCCGAAGATATGCCGGCAGCCAGATAAGCCTGGAGGGGTTTCCCGCTCAGTGCCGGGCAATGTCCATCAATAATATTCTTTGAACCTTGATTTTTGATTGTGCCTATCTTTTTTAAGACCTCACTTGAGCCACTGACCACTCCCGGGAAATTCATCACCTCCGCTAAACCAAAAATCCGCTCTTCGGCAATTAAATCTTTTATCTCCCTTATCCCAATTTTTGCACCCGCGGTCTCAAACTTGGTTGCCGGCACACAGGAGGGGATGAGGAAATAAAAATCCTGGGGGAAATTTTTGGTCGCTCTTAAAAGATAATAAATCCCCTTTATCCCTAAAACATTGGCAATCTCGTGGGGGTCGCAAAAGAGAGAGGTTGTGCCACAGAGTATCGTTGCCCGAGAGAACTCTCTGGGCGAAAGGAGCGAACTCTCAATATGGATATGACTCTCAATAAGACCGGGAAGGATATAACTACCTTTAAGGTCACAAACCCTTTGCGCTTGGGAATAAGTTCCAATCCCGGCAATTGTATCACCCAAGATTAGAACATCACTCTTATAAATTTCCCCGGTGAAAATATTTACTAACCGACCATTCTTTAAGAGTAGGCTACCGGGTCTTTCTCCCTGGGCGATAAAGATTCGGCTTTGGAGTTCCTTAATCTTTAACATACCCGATGTAGGGTAATGAGCGGAACTTTTCATTATAATCAATACCGTAGCCGACAACAAACTTATTCGGTACCTTAAATCCGATATAATCAATCTTGATTTTAAGTTTCCGCCTTGCTGGTTTATCTAAGAGGGCGCAAATCGCCAGACTCTTCGGTCTTTTTTTTGTTAGATATTTTAAGAGATAAGAGAGACTTAAACCGGTATCAACGATATCTTCAATAATCAGAACATCTTTTCCGGATAGGCTTTCCCTTAGGTCTTTTTCTAACTTAATTTTCCCCGAGGTTTTTGTCTCTTTGCCATAGGAAGCGATGCTAATAAAATCACAGGTCACCGGGATTTTCAGATTTCGGATGAGGTCGGCAAAGAAGACAAAACTTCCTTTCAGGACACCGATTAAGACTGGATTTTTTCCTTTATAATCTCTTGAGATTTCTTCCGCTAATTCCTTTACCCTTTTTTTAATCCTTTTCTCAGAGATTAACTTGATTACCCTAGCTTCTTTTTTCATAAAAAACGCAATTGCGAGAAATTTTAGTTTTCAAACTTCCCCCTCCGCTAATAAATCTTCCTCTCTATACATCTGTCTATTTGTTGAGTTAAACTCATGTTTAATTTGCCCAATAAGATTCTCGGTAGTAAAGATTTTCCAATGTACGGGAATAAAAACTCTTTTCCCGGAGCGCTCTACTCTTTCAATTTTGAAACTTACTATTAAGTGCCTCGCGTCATAAATAACTTTGAAGTCGGTTGGTCTCTCGGCTGGTGAAAAATAAAATGACCTTTGGCTACTCTGGTAGTTTCGTTCATTATAAGTTTTACACTCAATATAATTTGGTCTTCCTTTTCTGTCTCTGAGAAAGATATCGGGATAACCGACCGCTTTTTTCTTACCCTCTTTTGTTTCGGGTCGATCTGCTTTGAGACCGATTTTATTTAGGGCTTCAATCATAAATGGCTCAATATGATTTCCGACTTCGTTTTCTCTTCTTGTGAATATTCCCTGTTTGTTAGCATTCTTTGCCGCTATTTTTGTTCCTTCAACCAAATCTTTTAGTAATTGCCTATCGTCTGAATTATCCCTATCAAAAGGAATGACTCTGCACCCCGATATTACTTTGAGAGCAATCTTAAAAGGAATATTCTTTAATGGCTGAAGAAACTGAGAAATCGCCTCTTCTAATTCTTTTATATATTTTTCTTGTTCATTAGCCATACTTGGTTAAGGTTTTTGAAATATTAAAATATTTTCTTTTTGCATTACATTATATAAACCAAAAATTATTTTATCTATATTTTTAATCAATTTAAAACCAATTTTTCGGCAATAATCAATGGTAAATTCAATAGTTTTAACTTCTTTGCCCATATAAGTAGCGTTTCCAATAACGATAGCGGCAAACCTTTTTGGTTTAAGTACGCGATACATTTCTTCGTAACTCCTTTTCATATCTTGATTATACAAATTAATTCTTTCGGCACCGCGCCCCCTTACTCCAATAAATTCTTCTCTAATTTCTGAGAGTTTATATCCTAATACATTTAAGGCGTGGGCATCATTTGAGACATAATCCAAAGCAATTGAATAAGGTGGTGAAGTTATTATCCCGTCAATACTGCTATTTTCTAAAGGCAAAGAACGAGAATCCCCTTGCTTTATTTCTACTTTTCCTAACATTAGATTCAACTCTTCGGCAATGTTTTCAAAGTCTTTTGCCGATTTAATCATCAAATCCAGATTTTTATAAAATGATTCTTCAAAGTTTCTCCTTCTCCGGGTATTATCGCTCACTGCGACCAGATAAGCCATTTTGTAAAAATTCTTCACTTTTTCGTTGGGTATAGAATTAATTGCATCGCCAAATGGTTTATCTTCTTGATGGAAAAGGCGGAGTTTAACTTTGTTTAGAATATGACCTTTAATCGCTTCGACCTCATCTACGACTTCTACACTTTCCGTTTTAACTTTACTTTGCAGCACACATAGGGGGGAGGTGTCTATACCGATACAATTAATTCCCAATAACTTTGCTTCAACAGCGGTTGTTCCGCTACCGATAAATGGGTCAAGCACAGTATCGCCTGCCTTCAACCCAATAATATTCAAAATCGCCCTTATCATTTGGGGGTGAAACTTCCCTTTGTAGGGGTAAATCCAATGAGTTAAATACTGATTTACGGAACGAGTATTATTTTTTTGGATAATGCGAAAATAATTCGTATAATTCCCATCAACGACTTTGAAGTAAGCCGACCTTTTTATGATTTCATCTAAGTTTCTAGAGCCTAAAAGTTTGAACTCCCTTAAACCATTTGTTATTTGGAAATCAATCCTTAAAGCCTCCAGTTCCAATTGAGCAAGAGCTAACTCGTATATAAACTGAACATTATCTAAAAGGATAAGAGAATTTTTTTTACCCTCGTGGCTCTTCTTGTCTGCCCAATAAATATTAATATTTTGAGCCCTACTAATCATTCTTTTCCCTTTGAAATTTTCTTTATTTTGAACTTTCATACTCTCATTTTTCTAATCGGGGCGACTGGATTTGAACCAGCAACCTCTTGGTCCCGAACCAAGCGCGCTAACCGTTGCGCTACGCCCCGTCTTTTTCTCTCACCAATAGAGAAAAATTTACTTCCCGGAGGGGTCGCAATTTAATCCTCTCGCCTAATTTTAGACAGAGATAAAGAAATTGCTTCTCCCCTCTCTTCACTGGATAAATCGCCCGGCCACCATCACGCAATTGGGCAAGGAGAGGTGGGGGAATTGTATCACAACCGGCGCTGATGACAATCCGGTCAAAAGGCTTTTCCTCCTCCCAGCCCAAAGACCCATCCCCGAAACGAAAGTGGACATTCTTTATCCCCAAAGAAAGGATTCTTTCCTTCGCCTCTATCCCTAAACTTTCTATCCTCTCAATAGAAAATACCTCTTTGCCCAAATGTGCCAAGATTGCGGTCTGATAACCACTACCGGTGCCAATCTCTAAGATTTTTGAATCCTTTTCCACCAAAAGGCTTTGCACGATGAAGGCAATCGTAGAAGGGGTGGAAGTGGTTATTGGTGAGAAAACCTCTCCCTTAGGGAATAAAGGAATCGGCACATCCTCATAAGCCAAAGGGCGATAAATTACCGGAACGAATAACTCTCTTGGGATTTTAAGGAAGGCGGAAAGGAGTCTTCTATCCTCAATCCCTTTCTTTTTTAACTCCTCAACCAGATACGAGAGACCCAAAAAAGAATTATAACTCACCCTAAAAGATAGCAAAACTGATTAAAAAGTCAACTTGGTGATTAGACTTTACCTTATATCAAACTTCTTGACAGGGGAAGATTTCTTTCTATAATAAGAGATGGAAGATTTAAGAAGACGATTAGGGTTACAGGTCCTCTTTGACTTTACGGATATTTTGGAGGCGGTTGAGTTTGTTAAAGCGCAGGGCTTATCGGTCTTAGAGGTAAATCTTAGTAATGTCTATTTCTACAATCAGTTAAAGGAGAGGGTAATCCGGGAAAAGATTAAGGATGAAGTCTCCAAAGGGTTAAAAATCCTGTTTCATTATATTGAGGGTATTTCTTTTTTTATCCCGGAAAGTGAGTTAGTTGATTTGTCTCTCTCCCTCTTAAAAAGGACTCTTGGTTATCTTAATGAGGTTGGTGCAGAGTGTTTAACCCTTCATCTCGGAAACGATTTTACCTTTGGCATCACCGGTAGGAAACTCCTCCCTCATCAGATCTATCCTGATTTCTATATCACCCAGATGGAAAGGGTAATCAAGGAGATGGTCAATTTCCCCTTTTCTCATACTATCCTCTGTGTGGAGAATGTTGGCGGGTTTCGTTATCCTTTTGTCTTGGAAATTCTCTCCCGGTATTTAGGAGGTAATTTAGGTCTGACATTAGATATTGGTCATATAAATCGTCTACCGCAGGAGAAGCAGAAAATAGAAATTGAGTTCTTCAAGATACATCTCAATCACATCAAAAACTGTCATATCCACGATAATTCCGGAGAATGGGATGAGCACAATATCGTCGGTGAAGGAAAGATTGATATTCGCTCTTATTTAGAGATGTTAAGAAACACTGAGAGTTATTTGATTGTTGAGGTGCGACCAAAGGAGAGCGCCTTAGAATCTCTACGCCGATTGGAAAGGATGTTATGAACTTATTATGACGAAGAAGGAAATCTTATTGGAATTGGAAGGGTATTTGCGCGGACTCAACTTTCGGGTGATTTATGATGATATTGAGGGCGAGGGCGGCTTTTGTGAATTGAAGGGTAAGCCTTATATAATTTTGAACCGCCGACTGCCCAATGAATTTAAGATAAAGATTATCGCCTCAGCCCTGCGTGCCTGTGTCAAGCCGACATTTCTTCCCGAAAGAATTAGAGAGATTATTGATAAGTGGGGTAATGAAAGATAAGTTTATTTTTGTCTATACAACGGTTAGAAGCAAAGGCCAAGCCCAAAAAATAGCCCAGATTCTATTAAAAAAGAGACACATCGCCTGCGCCAATATCTTCCCAATAACTTCTCTCTATTGGTGGCAGGGTAAAAAGACAAGGGCGAAGGAATTTGGTATCTTCTTAAAGACCCGAGCGAAAAAATATAGGGATATTGAAAGGGAGTTAAAGAAAATCCACCCCTATCAACTACCTTGTATCCTCTCTTGGGTAATTAATAAAGGTGAGAAAGGTTTCTTAGGGTGGATTGAAGAGGAGGTTCGATGAAAATCATTGTCGCCTTAAAAAGGGTTCCGGAGTTTGCCGAGGTTGACTTGAAGATTGATGAAACCGGAAAGGATATAAGGAAAGATAACCTGCCCTTCACGATTAACGAAGCGGACAACTATGCCTTAGAAGAGGCATTGCTTTTGAAGGAAAAATATGGCGGTGAGATAACCGTTCTCACTGTTGGCGAAAAGTCGGCGGATGAGGTCTTACGGCTGGCGATGGCCAAAGGGGCGGAGTTTGCTGTGCGGATTGAGGGCGATTACCGCGACCCGGTCATTCTCGGTTTTTTGCTCTCCCGAGCAATTTCCGAGTTCTCTTTTGACTTAATCTTGTGCGGCTCCTTTGCCTCGGATGATGGCTATGCCGCCTTAGGCCCAAGTCTTGCGAGTTTCCTTAAACTGCCATTTGCCTGCTATGTTAATAGAATCAACTTCTCACCCCCTCTCCTTGTAATTGAGCGAGAACTGGAGGGAGGGAAAATTGAAGAGAAAACTCTTCCCCTCCCCTGCCTCTTAACTATCTCAACCGGAATAAATACCCCGCGCTATGCCTCTCTTTTGGGGATAAAGCGCTCCCAGGCAAGAGAAATTAAGGTCCTTACCTTAAACTCTTTGGGGACAAACGAGAAAGAGATTGAGGAGATGAGTTCTTTATCGCTCGCCTACCTTTCCAAACCAATTAGAGAGGCAAAGGCTCTCTTCATAACCGGCAGTGCCGATGAGATTTCCGAAAAGGTCGCGAAGTTGATTAAAGAGCGGGGTCTTTTATGAAAGAAATTTTCTGCCTGGTTGAACACGAGGAAGGGAAGATAAAAGATATAACCCTTGAAGCACTATCATTAGCCCGAGAACTGCAAAGCAGGTGCGAAGCACAACTGCAAAGCAGGTGCGAAGCACAACTGGCGGAAAAATTCTCCCTCTCGGTTACCGCCGGCCTCTTTGCTCCTGATGAGCGACTCCTTTCGGAAGTCTCTTCGCTTTTTGATGAGACCTTGTTTATCGCTGACCCACTTTTTTCTGATTTTAACTCCGAGTCTTTTGTCGATTATCTTTTATGGGCTCTTAAAGAACGAAAACCAAATTTTATCCTTATTGGTCACAATAGTTTCGGTGTTGAGATTGCTCCTTACTTAGCAGCAAAACTCTCTTATGGCTTTATCCCGGACATCATCGGTTATGAAATTGTTGACTCTAACCTATACTTTCGGCACGAATTCTATGGGGGAAAGATTATCGCTCTTCTTTCTTCCCCAAAGGAAAGAATCCTCCTTACATTAAGAAGTGGCGCCTTTAAGCCAAAGGAGATAAAAACCGTTAGCGGCAAAGTGACCCAATTAAAAAGAGAAGGCTTTCACCCTAAGACGCGGGTTTTAGGCTATAAGGAGCAACCAACCGGTGATGTTGATATCACAAAGGCGGATATTGTTGTCGGCATCGGTCGGGGGATAAAGGATAAAGCAAATCTTTCCTTAGTGGAAGAGTTTGCCAAAGAGATTGGGGGTGTTATTGCCTGCTCCCGACCGATAGTTGACTACGGCTGGCTTCCTAAGGATAGGTTGGTCGGTTCTTCGGGAAAGACAATCAAGCCCAAGATTTATCTCGCCTTAGGGATTTCTGGTGCCTTCCAGCATCTCTCCGGAGTAAAGGATGCCGAGATGATAATCGCGGTGAATAAGGATGCCGAGGCGCCAATCTTCTCTTGTGCCCACTATGGTGTCGTTGGGGATTTATTAAAGATTCTTCCGGCCTTAAAAGAGAAGATTAAAGAGATTAAGTCCTAATGCAAACCGGGACGCAAGTCCTCACCTGTATTCTAATGAATTACCCCTAAGAAATCCCTTAGCAAAAATGTGAGCCGACCGATTAAAAGGGAGACCCTTGCCATAACTGTATAGCCAAAAGAAGCGCCAAACCCCAACATTATGAAGATTATCCCTAAATAAGAGATTGGTTTAAGAAAACCCTTCCTCTCGGTGGAAAAGAAGAAATAGGTTATCGTGGCCACGACACCAATCAAGATTAAGACGAAAGAGAACCCGGTCCAAGGATTAATGAATTGGGAACGGAGGAGAATTGTCGCCTTCATCTGTTCAACAATTTGCGCCTCAATCACCCGGGGGATAGCCGCGCCCGCACCATATCCCATAACCACGGCAATCGGGATTCGCACCAAAAAGGAAATTCTCGGGATGAACCGGGTAAAATATAAGGCACCAATAAAGGCAACCGCAATGAGCCATAATCGCTCTCCCTTAGAGACCGGATTTATCAAACTGGGAACTAATATCCGATGCCAGTAAAAGGTTATCGCATAGCCATTAGTGACGCCGACAAAGAGATGCTCACAGAAGCGATAGAAGGGATTATCCTTATAGAGAAAGGAAAAAATCCCAAGGGTTAAAGCGGCTGAGACTAAAACCCAGAAATCAGTATTCATCTCTTCTTTTTCCGCAAGAAAAAGAAACTTATATTGCCGATGATAATGAATAGAATTATTACAATGTGGGCGAATGTCTGGGAGGTCATCGCCTCGGTCGCCTTTCTCCTCTCCTTTACATTAAGTTCTCTTTCTACCAACTCCTCATATTCTGCTGCCCCTTTCATCCCGGCAATAAGACCGGTAACCTGACCGGAGTTGAGATAGGGGTAGAAGTCAGCCGCCTGCACCGCGGTTGAACCGGCGCCGACCCGCACACCAAATGTTGTCTGGGCATAGGTCACATACCAGAAAGGAACCGCCGAACCAGCAATTGAGACGACAATTGAGACATCCCGATAATTTCTTATCTTCTGAAGGAAAGGGATGGTATCGGTCTTATTCCCATAATAGTCAACCGGAAATACCTTGGTAATACTTTCCCCCATCCCCAAAAGGACAACCAGGGGTGGTGTCTGCCAGCCTAAGAATACATAATCCCGACCATAGATTATACTATCAAGAGAAGTCTTTGCCTTTCCCTGAAATTCCTTAACCACTGTCTTCAGGGCGTCTTCGGCTAAACCCAAGCCTAAAATCCCTAATGTCAAAACACCAACCTTAACCCTGCGGGCAAAGGCATGACGGAGGAGTGAATAAGTCATCGGATGGAGTTCGGGTTCGGTATCCGGAGAATAATCAACCGATATTAATAGTGCCTTATCTTCTGGGATGTTATCAATATAGCGGAATAACCTCTCCACCGGCGGCATCGCCTTCGGTTTGAACTTAATTGGTCGAAATTGGGGGATAATAATCACCAATAATAAGAGGAAATAAATTATCCGCCGGTCAATCTTCTGCAACTTTTCCCAGAAGTTCATTTTGTCCCTCCGAGCCAACTGCGTTCAATCCCTAAGATAATCTTTAAGGAGGTGGCCAAAACCCCTAAGG
This sequence comes from uncultured bacterium, assembly GCA_964425275.1. Taxonomy (GTDB): domain Bacteria; phylum Hydrothermota; class Tepidihabitantia; order Tepidihabitantales; family JBDRVQ01; genus CAYRLZ01. The sequence goes on from CAYRLZ010000041.1 coordinate 13,926, forward strand.
TTATACCAAAACCAATCCCCCGCTTCGCGGCGGTATTAGGAACGGTCAAAATCCATTCCGAGATAAAGGGTAGTTTCGGCAGGAGCCGGGCCACGGGCGGCATTGAACCAAGCATCACAATAAAAGCGGCAATCAATAATAATGTCGCCTCAAAATTTCTGGCCTTAAATGCCCGGTAAGAAGCGGAAGCCATAAAGAAGGCTAATAGAGAGAACATCGTCGCCCCCAAAGGAACTGCGATACTTATGTAGATTGTCTGGATATCAAAACGGAGTCGTCCGATGCTCGTTGGTAGAGGTCCTTTCCCTTCAATCCCGCCGAGGAGACCAATCACCGCGGTCACGGCGAGGCTTGCTAAGAGGACATAACTATATTCCCAGTGTTCCTTTTTTCGCCTTATTTTTTCCCAGTGGTGCCGGATTATACTCCCGACACCTAAGACTAAGGAGAAGGCATAGATTATCCGAAGGTGATAATTCCGGAATTCGTTGTCTAAGTTTTGGACAATTGGATGAGGAATGAAAAAGGGTAAGATACCAAAGACGCCAAAAAGGAAGACAATCGCTAAGGGGAGCCGGTTTCTCATTTATCGCTCGGTCATCAAAATATCTTTAAGACCGGTAAGTTGGTAAAAAGGGCGATTAAAGAGATACTGATGAGGAGCGCTATTATCAGTAATTTCCCATAATCCTGCCCTTTTAATGCCCCTAAGAGTAATGGTTCGCGGGAGAGGTAGGCTGAGGCGGCATAGAGTTCTTCACCCATTAAAGTATAATCGCAGGCGGTGATGAAGAATGGCAGTTGCATTACCGCATCGGTAGCGGCAATCTGAATCGCACCGGTTTGCGCCCCGGTTTCGGCTAAAATTAAAGACTCGGCATAGAAATAGCCACAGAAGAAATTGGTTGCTGGTTTCTCTCTGACCATTATGCCGTCAACGGCCGCGGCAAAGGCAAACTGGGAATCGGTTATATAAAATACCGAATCAGGGTTAAAGGCATCGGGTCTTCCCGCTGAGACATAAGCCTCTTTCACAATTTCCCTCGCCACCGTATAAACGATTGGGTCGGTATTAGGAACGACTAACTTTGAATCATACTGGGCAATCTTTTTCGCTACCTCGGAGAGAAGATTTACCGCAGCAATCGTGGCGATATCTGACATCCCGCTCAGACCCGGAACAAAGAGGACCGGCCGACCCATCTCGGTTGCCCGCCCGACCGCCTCTTCCACCGCCGAAAGCCCAGCGATTTTTCTAATGAATAAATCCCTCTGACTCTTTGCCTTCTGAGTAAAATAAAAGATTAACACCCCAAAGAGCGTGGCAAAGAGGATAACCGCGAGTTTTCCGGTGTGAAACCATTGGGGTGAACTTTGGGCAAAAGATGATGGCTCAGATTCGCTCCTTAAAGAATCCCTCACCGCCACAACCTTATAGGCATACCTCAAACCATCCCGGGTCGTTTCATCCAAATAAGAATTTCGCCCCGGACCAACAAATCCTATTTTACAATAAGTCGTCTCACCTTCTTTTTGCCGAAGGATTTCATAACCAAAGAGAGAAGAATCGGAGGGCGAAAGTTCCCACTCAACCAGTATCTTACCTCCCCCATCATTCGGATTATCTCTTGCCCGGATGTCATCCGGAGGAAGCAAGGAAGAGAGAGGAGAGAGCAGAAAGCAAAGAGCAAAGAGCCCTAATGGAATAGTGAGCATAGGATTACCCCTAATATTGCACCAGTGAGAAAAAGGCAGGAACTACCACCCCAAAGGGCGAAGAGGGCATTCCGTTTTGCTTTTAAGACATCATCATAACTTAAAAAGACCTCGGTCTCTTGGTTTTCAATAATCGTCACCCGGACGCTTGCCGCATGATAGCGGGCAAAATCCGGGATTCTTCTAATTATCTCCACAATCCCTCTCTCTCGTGCCCGCCAGTAGGCATCTTCTAAGGAATCGGACGGGAAGAGGGCGACCGTATAATTACCCGGTTTTAACCTCATCATTTCAATTGTTGACCGGCCAATCTCCTTGCCGTCTAAAAAAATCTCCATCCCGGTCGGGCGGGTTTTTACCGTTAGAAAACCCTCTTGGGCGAAGAGCCAACCAAAGATTAAAGTAGAATAGAGAATGGAAAATAACAGGGAAAACTTTACCCTGTCTTCTGTATCCGGTCTACTGTATCCGGTATCCGGCATCCTGTCTCCTGTATTCTGTATCCTGTCTACTGTATCCGGCTAAAAATTCCTGGGCAAAAGTATCTAATCGCTCTTCTAAAATCGCCTCTCTTATCAAACGCATTAAACGCATATAAAAGAAGAGATTATGATAGGTTAGAAGCCTCTGCCCTAATATCTCTTCGGACAAGAAGAGGTGTCGGAGGTAGGCACGGGAAAAATGGGTGCAGGTATAACACTCACAACCTTCTTCCAGGGGTGAGAAATCTTTTGCATACTGGGCATTTCGGATTAAGACCCTCCCCTGAGAAGTGAAGGCGGTGCCGGTCCGACCATTACGGGTCGGTAGGACACAATCAAAGATATCAACCCCGGCCCGGACACATTCAATTATATCCTCAGGATAACCAGCGCCCATCGCATAACGGGGTCGCTCTCCGGGAAGGATTTCATCAAGGAGATTTATTATCTCATAAGATACCGAAGATGGTTCACCACAAAAAAGCCCACCAATCGCATAACCAGGAAAATCTAAATCAATAAGGGCAACGGCACTTTCCCTTCTCAAATCTAAGTAAGTTCCACCTTGAACGATAGCGAAAAATCGTTGGCCGGACGGTGATTGGTGGAGAGCGGAAAGTGTTCGCCTAGCCCACTGGGTGGTTAGAACCATTGCCTCCCTTGCCTTTTTATATTCTAAGGGGAAACCGAGACAACAATCAAGGCACATCCCAATATCCGATAATAAGTCTTTTTGGATTTGGGCGACCTTCTCCGGAGTTAAAAAATGCTTAGAGCCATCAATATGGGATTGGAAATATACCCCTTCTTCGGTAATCTTTACTAATTCGGCAAGGGAGGTTATCTGGAAACCACCGGAATCAGTGAGGATTGGTTTTGTAAAGCCGATGAATTTATTAAGTCCACCCCCTTCTTTTATCACCTCAACCCCTGGTCGGAGATAGAGGTGATAAGTATTACAGACAATCATCTGAACACCAATCTCGTCCAGTTCTCTTTGGGTTAATGTCTTTACGGTTCCTCCTGTTGCCACAGGCATAAAGACCGGGGTCATAACCTCACCAGAAGGAAGAGACAATCTTCCAAGACGGGCGCGGTTGAGACGCTTCTCAATCTTAAACATTATCGCACAAGCGGAAAGTGATTAGCGGCAACCGTCGGAAGTCAATGGAATTCCATCACCGAATAACTTCCGAGATTTAACCGCAATGCCTTCTCTTTGATTAGGGCATTCTCCCCTAAGATTGAACCTTCCAAAAGAGAATTTTCAATGACCGAAAGATGGTTAATAATTGAATCCTTAATTATTGACCGCCTCACTTCCACCTCATCGGCGATGGAGACAAAAGGTCCGATGATTGATTCTTCAATTATCGCTGAGTCAGCAATATAGACCGGCGGGAGGATGACATTTCCCGGTCTTTCCTTAAAATAGTTATTTCCCTGCAAGAGGTAGCGATTGGTTTCAATCAATGCCGCCGGTGTTCCACAATCAAGCCAATATTCAACCGGGTAAGCCTTTATCTTTACCCCCTCCTCAATCAATAACTCTAAGGCATCGGAGAGTTGGTATTCTCCTTTGGTCTTTATATTATTATTCATTATCGTCTGGATGGCCTTAAAAAGTGGCCCGGAGCAAGAAAAGTAGTAGACACCGACGATTGCCAGATTGCTTTTTGGTTCCTGGGGCTTCTCAACAATTCGGCTTATCGCCCCATCCCGTAGTTCAACGACACCAAATCTCTCTGGGTCTTCAACTCTTTTTACGCCGATAAGATTTTCGCCTTGAATGAATTCGGAGAAGTTCATATCTAAGATTGTGTCGCCGAGGATGATGAGGGAGGCGCTCTCATCTGGGACAAGGTCTTTTGCCCGGTAGACAGCGTCACCCAATCCTTGCGGGTTCTCTTGGGTGACGAACTTAAAAGGCAGGGGGAAATTATCTTGGAGATACCTTTCAATCATTGACCCCTGATTTCCGCCGGTGATAACTATTACCCTTTCACAAGAGAGACTGCTTATTCGCTCCATAATATGGCCGATGATTGGTTTCCCGGCGACGGTCAGTAATGCCTTTGGTGTGGTGTGGGTATGGGGCTTAAGCCTTCGCCCTTCACCCGCGGCTGGAATAATCACTGATAATTTCCTCTGTTTCATAAGGCAATTATACAAGATAAAAAATTTATTGTCAACCCTTTAACTGCGCTTTTATTGACTTCCTCCTTAAAAACCCTATAATTATAGATGGTTATTTCAAAGGAAGAGATTATTTTTCTCCGAAAGTTAGAAGAAGGCAACCAGGGTTTTTATCTTACTTCTAGGGGATTAGAAAAGTTAAGGGAGTTTTCTTACGCCGGGGTCTTAAAAAATATTATCCCGGTTCCCTTTCTACCAAAGTTTTTAGGCGGAGACTGGCAAATCGGCTGCGCGGTTGGCCGAATCCCTTTGGGTGAAACTAAGGTTGAAAATCCGGCGTGGCGGAAAGAAATAATTAATGCCGTTCCTTATATCTACGAATTGGTCTATAATTGGACGCTCCCCTCTTCGGTTGGACATAATACCGCCTTCTTTTTCTATACCCGAGATATAAAAGAGATAAAGGAGCGGTTGTCTAAGGTCAATCATTTTGAATGCTTCAATCTTTACCCCCTATCCTCTCATTCCTTTCCCCTTAAATTATCTCTCTCAACCGAAGAGAAAGACCTGCTCGTCGGTCTTTTAACCTCCCCTTCTCTTCTTTCTCATCTCGGAGACCTTTTAGTTGACGAAAAAAAGCAGACGAAACTGAAAGGCATCTTACTTGATGAGCATAATCCTTATGGGTTTTTATCTATCTTACCCGAGATTGACTGGTCAAATATTGAGAATTTTATCCACGGCCATTTCTTATCATCCCAAAAAGAAGGATTAAAACAGATTGAGGTTGATTTATGGAGTTTTAGTGAACTGGCCAAGAGTTATGAGGCTTTATTAGAAAGAGGAGAGATTAAGGGGCTAATCGTCTATAAGAGAAACGAACCGCTAAATTATTGGTGGCCAGAGTGCCTGTAATTTACTCTTTTAGCATCTTGGCCAGTTCGGTGGCGAATTTCTTTGAAGCCGAAGGACCGGAAGCGGTTAAGATATTGCCCGCGCGCACCACATCCTTATCAATATATTGAACGCCTCGCTTTTTGAATTCTTTTATCGTTCCGGCGTCTTTCCAGACCGTTGCCTTCTTCTCCTTTAAGATTCCCGCCCGGGCTAAGGTAATTGGTGATAGGCATATCGCGGCCAGCACCTTCTTGGGGCGGGCAAAATACCGAACCAGTTTATGAACCAATGTGTCGTCCCAGAAGATACTGGCACCGCTTCCTCCGATAATCACCAGGCAATGGAAGAGGGTCATGTCGACATCCTTTATTTTGATATCGGGCTTTATTTCCATCCCGAGCATCCCCCTGACTTTCGTTGTCTCATAAGAAGCGACCGTTATCTTATACCCGGCTTTTTTTAGATAATCATAGGGAATCTTAAACTCTTCATCCCGGAAATCATTCGGTGCCACCAAGAAGAGAATTGACTTCTTAGTTGATTGGGCAAAAGTGATAGAAGCCAGAAAAAAGATGATTAAGGCGATATACTCATTTTTCATCACTCTCTTTCTTTTAGTCAATAATCTTTTCATAATCCCTCCGAAGAATATCTTTTTATTATTTTATCAGTTTCCCAATCAAAGTCAATATTAAGGCGGAAAGTTAGTTTTGAATAGGACGCCAAACAACTTTTTGTTTTCATAAAGCCCTTAGGATAACTGCTCATTGCCTGGGAGAGGGTAAAGTCACCCGCCAAATCCTTTTGATATCGTCCAGCACCTTGATTACTGTCGGGTGAAGTTAATCAGGTCAATCTCTTTAACCAACTCATTCCTTCATATACCGGAAAATAATTGGTTTCTTACCCTGTTTTTCCTTTTTAGAAATTAAAATTCTGTGAAAACACTTTGAGCCAATTTTTACTCTATATTTAGATATGAGAAAAAAGGCTAATTTTATTAAGTATAGTTAAATCAATAACTTATATTTTATACTGGGGAGGTAAAAATGAGAGAAGATAATAACTAATTAAAAAGACCTAACCGCTTTTATTCTGACCAATCCACCCAGCATAAGAGGGAATTTTTCTTTTTGAAGGGGGGAGTGCTACAGGGGGTGCTATTGGGTATGGTATTAAATGCCCTATT
>CAYRLZ010000042.1:0-13362 GCA_964425275.1 uncultured bacterium
TAGATACCATGTCTAGAAACAGTACGCTTCTTTACGCTTTTTTTGCTTATTGACGATAGTAAATATTTATGTATCATAAAAGATGATTACCTTAAAAGAGATTGAGCGCGACGAAGAGGTCTTGGCGTTCTTAAAGGAAGCGGATCGGCAACTTGAGGCAATGGGTTATACCGAACACGGGATAAGACATTCTAAACTTGTTGCCCAGCGGGCAAGAGAGATTTTACTTTCCCTTAAATTTCCCAAACGGGAGGCGGAACTGGCGGCGATTGCCGGTTTTTTGCACGATATCGGTAATCTAATCAACCGCGACCGGCACGAAGAGAGTGGCGCGATCCTTTCCTTTGCTATCCTCAAAAGATTGGGTATGCCCTTATCCGAAATCACCAAGGTCATCTCCGCCCTCGGTAATCACCACGAAACGACCGGTAGCCCAATCTCTCCAATCGCCGCGGCATTAATCTTAGCTGATAAATCAGATGTTCATTCCTCCCGGGTTCGGAATCCTGATTACATAAAATTTGATATCCACGACCGGGTAAATTACGCGGTAAAAGAGACCAATCTCACCGTGGATGGAAAAAAGAGAAGGATAAGACTAAACTTGAGGATTGATACTAAGATTGCCCCAATTATGGAATATTTTGAAATCTTCCTCTCCCGGATGCTCATCTCCCGCCGTGCCGCCGATTTCTTAAAATGCTCATTTGAACTGTTTATCAACGGGATGAAATTAATCTGAGCGATAATATGGTAAATATTGATATTGATAAATTAGCCCGATTAGCCCGGCTTTATCTTGAAAAAGAGGCAAAAGAAAAGATTGCCCCTTCTCTGCCCAAGATTATTGAATACTTCCAGACAATAAAACATCTTGGCCAAAAACCAGGTCCGTGCCTTCCACAGAAATTCCCCTGCCCCCGGCGAAAAGAAGAAGCGGAGATTCATAAAGAGATAAGGTGTGAAGAAAAATTCCTTAAAACCCTGCCCAATTATCAAGATGGCTATTTTCAGGTGCCGCACTGCGAAGCAGGGCGCTTTACGCCTCAGATAAGAGAATGAAAGAGATTACCGAGCTTTCCATAAGTGAATTACAGGAGGCGGTGAAAAAAGGGGAATTGACCTATTCGGATATTTTTGAATTTACGGCAAAAAGGATTATTGAAGAGGAAAAAGAGGTGCGGGGCTATATCTCCCTATTCTTGGAGGAGGCAAGAGAGCAGGCAAAAAAAGCGGATAAAGAGAGGAATAATACTCTTCCCCTCGCCGGTATTCCGCTGGCCATTAAGGACAATATTGCGGTTAAGGATAAACCCTTAACCTGTGGCTCAAAAATCTTATCCAACTTCATCTCACCCTATGATGCGACCGTGGTTAAGAGATTAAAGAGTGCCGGTTGTCTAGTTTTAGGGAAGACAAACTTAGACGAATTCGCTATGGGCTCGTCTAATGAGACATCCTATTTTGGTCCGGTAAGAAATCCGATTGATAAAGAAAGGGTCCCGGGTGGCTCTTCGGGTGGTAGTGCGGCGGTAGTGAAATACGGTGGGGCAATCGCCGCCCTGGGCTCAGATACTGGCGGTTCAATTAGACAACCCGCCGCCTTTTGTGGTGTCTGCGGCCTAAAGCCAACCTATGGTCGGGTGTCAAGATTTGGCTTGGTTGCCTTTGCCTCTTCCCTGGATACCATTGGTCCAATTGCCCGAACCGTGGAAGACTGCGCCCTAATCCTCCAAATAATTGCCGGCTATGATGAGAGGGATGCTACTTCGGTGCCACTTCCCACCGAAAGGTATCTCCCTTTAACCGGTAAGATAAGAGATTTAACGATTGGTGTCGCTAAGGAATTTTTCACTTCTGCCCTCTCGCCAAAAATAAAAACCGTAATTGAAGAAGCGATTACTGAACTGGGTAAGGTCAGTAAAGGAGTCAAGGTAATTTCCCTTCCGCACCTTCCTTATTCGGCGGCTTGCTATCATCTAATTGCCATGGCTGAGGCCTCTTCTAATTTAGCAAGATACGATGGTGTCCGCTATGGTTACCGGACGCAAGTCCACACCGAAGAATTTAAGAAAATAGCCCAATATGAAGACCCCCTACAAGTATTTTATGAGAAGACCCGGGGCGAAGGCTTTGGGAGAGAGACAAAGAGGAGGATAATCATCGGCACCTTTGGGTTATCTAAGGGGTATTACGAAGAATATTACGGATTGGGAGTAAAGGTCCGGGGATTAATCAAAGGCGATTTCCTCTCCGCCTTCCAAGAGGTTGATGTCATCTTAGGACCAACCACCCCAACCGTTGCCTTCAAATTGGGTGAGAAAAAAGACCCATTGGCGATGTATCTCAGTGATATCTTCACGAGCATTGCCAATCTGGCCGGACTGCCGGCAATTTCAGTTCCTTGTAAAAGGAAAGTTGATAATCTACCGGTCGGGTTGCAGATAATTGGCAAACCCTGCGCCGAAAAAGAAATCTTAGAAGTAGCCTTTGCCTACGAGAGATTGTGAAGAAGATGAAATACGAAACAGTAATCGGTCTTGAGGTCCATATCCAGTTGAATACCAAAACAAAACTATTCTGTTCCTGCCCGGTAGGATTTGGGGAAAGACCAAATACTCAGGTCTGCCCGGTCTGCCTCGGCTTTCCTGGGGTCTTACCGGTCTTAAACGATAACGCCGTCCGATTGGCAATCAAGGCCGCCCTGGCCTTAAACTGCTCAATCAACCCCGTTTCCACCTTCGCCCGTAAACATTACTTCTATCCGGATTTGCCTAAGGGTTATCAGATAACCCAGTACGACCAACCATTAGCGATCCAGGGGTTTCTGGTGATAAAAGGGTCAAAGATAAGGATAAGGAGACTGCACTTAGAAGAGGATGCCGGAAAACTTATCCACACGCCCACTTCTACCCTGATTGATTTCAATCGGTGTGGCATACCTTTAATTGAAGTGGTCACCGAACCGGATTTGACCAGCCCCGAGGAGACCGTCGCCTTCCTCCAAGAATTGAGAAATATCCTCCGTTATTTAGATGTCTCTTCGGGCGATATGGAAAAAGGTCACTTGCGCTGTGAACCAAATATCTCTCTAAGAGTAAACGGCACAGAGGGAATAAGAAGAGAGATAAAGAATCTAAATTCCTTAAAAAATGTCTTTGAGGCACTTACTTATGAAATTACTACCCAGAGGGCGCTACTTGAAGCCAAAGAAGAAATAGTCGCAAAGACTTTACTCTGGGATGAGGTAGAGAAAAAAACCCGCCCGATGCGCACCAAGGAGGAGGCAGAAGATTACCGCTATCTCCCCGAACCGGATCTACCACCCTTGGTGATAAAAAGCGAGGAGATTGAAGAGATTAAAAAGACAATCCCCGAATTACCGGCGGAGCGAAAGCAGCGCTTCGTTTCTGATTATCACCTATCGGAAAGAGAGGCGGAGATTTTAATCAAGGATAAAGAAATCGCCAATTATTATGAGCAATTGGTAAAATTTATCCCGGATTATAAACTGGCGGCAAGTTGGGTAATAAACGAAGTGGCTCATTTCTTAAATGAAGAGAAGATCTCAATTACTCAATTTAAGATTTCACCCCCCCGCCTCTCTGAACTCCTCTCCTTCTTACACGAAGGCAAAATAACCCAAAGACAAGCCAAAGATGTCTTTTTTAAAATGGTTAAGGAGGGAAAAGAGGCTGGGGGAATTATTGCCGAGGAAGGTTTAGCGATAATCTCCGATATTTCGGAATTAGAGGCAATCGTGAGAGAAGTTCTTAAAGAATTTCCCTCGGTGGTTGAGAGTTATAAAAAAGGGAAAAAGACCGTTTTGATGTTTCTCTTAGGTCAAGTGATGAAAAGGAGTAAAGGTCGCTTCTTGCCCGAAAGGATTAGGGATAAGATTTTAGAGCATCTAGGATGAAGCGAACGGTCTTTCTTGCCCTTGTTTCTCTTCTCTTTACTCTGGCCCGCGGCGCGGTGATTAAAGGCTTTGTGAAGGAAAAGGGGACAAAGGAGCCATTAATTGGCTGTAATGTCTATTTAGAAAATACCGGCCTGGGTAGCTCATCCAATAAGGAGGGCTATTATGTCATCACCGGCATTAAAGAGGGTGAGTATAAGATTATATTCAGTTATGTTGGGTATAAGGAGGTGAGTAAAAATTTATCGGTCAAGAGAGACACCACCATCACCTTAAATATAGAACTGGAGAGGGAGATTATAAAATTACCGGAGATAAAGGTGCAGGCCAAAAGAAGTGAATTTGAGGAAGAAGTGAATATAAGTGCCACAAAACTCTCCCCAATCCAATTAAAGTCCTTTCCCAATTTTCTGGAAGGCGACCTCATCCGTTCCTTACAATATCTGCCGGGAGTGGTGACCGCCAACGATTTCTCCGCGGCTCTTTATGTGCGGGGTGGAGCCGCTGACCAGAATCTAATTCTCTTAGACGGCGTCAACATCTATAACCCATTTCACATTGGAGGGCTATTTTCCGTATTTGACATTTCGGCTTTGCAGGGGGCGGAATTTCTCACCGGTGGTTTTCCCGCCGAATACGGCGGGCGGTTATCCTCGGTCTTAGATGTGGATGTCAAAGAGGGGAATAAAGAGACCTACCAGGGAAAGTGTGGAGTTGGCCTCCTCTCGGCGCGTTTCCTTGGTGAAGGTCCTCTCCTCCGAGAAAAGAGTTCCTTTTTCTTCTCATTCCGCCGCACCTATTTTGATAAGGCACTTTCGCTCTTTAATATCAACTTCCCTTATTATTTCTATGACCTCCACCTCAAAGCCAATCTGGAAATCTCTCCCAAGACTAAGGTCTTCTTCTCCGGATTCATAAATTCCGATATCTTTGACTTTGGGTTTAGAAAGACCCGAATTTATTTTGACTGGGGAAACCGCACCGCCAGTATATTTCTTAGGCATATCTTCCACCCCCAGGTCTTCACTAAGACCTATCTCACCTTTAGTCGGTATCTTTATAATATTGACATTGCCGAAGAGGTAATCTGGGTGAAGGATTGGATCAACGAATACTCCCTAAAAAGTGATGGGATATATTTTATTACCTCTAATAATGAATTGAAATTTGGTCTGGAGGGAAAGATAAACGAATGCCGTTATCAGACAAGTGTTTTAGGATTTTCTCTTGATATCAAGGCCTTTCCCCGATATCTAAATTTTTATCTCTCCGATAAATGGAAACCAATCCAAGGTCTAATCTTAGAAACCGGCTTACGATTGGACAATTCCTTTGTTCCCTACCAGGGTCAAAAAGTCACTCATCATCTTTTGAGTCCTCGCCTCGGGGTTAAATATTTTATTTTGGAAGACCTCGCGGGAAAGATTGCCCTGGGTCGTTTTACTCAATTCATTACCGCCCTCTTACCCGAATACCAACCCGCCCCCTTTCTTTATGTCTGGGTTCCTAGTTTTGGACCACATAAACCACAGGTCGCCAATCACTTCATCGCTGGAATTGAAAAATGGTTCGGTGAGGAATTAAATCTGACCGTTGAGGGATATTATAAAAAGTATGAACGGATCCAAGAATACAATGAAAAATTTGACCCCTTAAATATTGAAGCGACCATCCTTCGGGAAGGAAAAGGAGAGGCTTATGGCTTTGATTTCTTAGCCAAAAGAGAGCTGGGGAGGTTAACCGGCTGGCTCGCTTACTCCTACTCTAAGGTTTTGGTCAAATTTGGTGCAAGGTCTTACTTCCCATTTTATGACCGGCGCCATAATTTTAATCTGGTGGGGATGTTCTCTTTACCCAAAGGCTACGCTCTTTCCGGCCGTTTCGTTTATACCACCGGTTCGCCTTATACCGAACCAGTGGGGCATTATCGTGATTGGTACTGGGGGCATCGCTATGAGCGATGGGCGTTTTATTGGGGCGAAATCCCCGGAGAAAAGAATAATGCCCGCTATCCCCCTTATCACCGCCTTGACCTCGGAATGGAAAAAGAGTGGAGAATTAAAAATACCAACCTTATCGGAAGATTAGAGGTAATCAATGTCTACAACCAAAGGAATGTCCTCTTTTTCTATTATGATTACGAAAAGAGCCCACCGGTAAAGAAGGCATTTTCTATGCTACCAATTTTCCCTTCTTTAAGCCTGGAATGGCAATTTTGAAAAATGGCGCAGGAGAATCCATTATCCATCTCGCTTCTTTATTTATCACTCCTCTTCTCTTTTCTATTAAATTGTGCCGAGCGCCAACCGGTAAAAGAAACTATCACCTTTGCCTACTGTATCCTAAATCCGCGCTATACTAATCAGACCGTAATTGTTGACAGCCTTTATCGGTTGACCGCCGAGATAAAGGATACCGCGGGCATCTCTGGGGCGATTGTCTTCATTACCCAAGAAAACACCGGTGAGACGACCTATTTTGTCGAGACTTACCGAAGGGGAACCTATCAGGATACAATGAAAGGGAAATGGGTCAAGCCAAAAGCGAATTATAAACTATTCGTCTCATTTCAATCCGATACCCTCACCAGCCAAACTACCGTCCCGGACACCTTTCGGATAATCTCGCCGGAAAATTTTGATACCCTCTCTTACCCCTCCTTAGGTTATTTAACTTGGCATAAGAGCCAGGGGGCTGTGGTCTATTTGGTTGCCATATTCCATCCCGATACAATAAAACCCACTCTTCCGGTCGTCACTCAGGATACCTTCTTTGATTTAGACAGATGGAAGGCATTCTATTTTGATACGAGCGCTCTTTATATCATAAAGGTCTATGCCTGGGATGAAAACCGCTATCGCCATATGATAGTAAAAAAACAACTGCCCGATACCTTAGGCGATGGTCTGGGGCACTTCAGTTCCCAGACCCAGGACACAATTGCTATTTATATCCGCACGACGCAGCCGGGCGCTCGCCGCCTCATCCCCTAATCTTTCTTAACCAAATCTCTATCCCCTCTCTCTTGGCCGCCTGGGGTGTTGACAAATACCTCATCCGCTCCAAAGAGACAAAAGAATAATATCTAAGGATTATTTTTTCTCTTTCTCCTAAAGGGATTTTCGGTTTACGAAAGTGCAATTTTCTATAATCAAAAAAGTGATAAGCGCTATCCTCCCTTATCTCATAAAGGAGGCCATAAGGGATTGCCTTCTTCCCTTTAAGAATTTGCGGCAAGTCCGGGTCCCAAAAAGGTAGAAAGAGAAAAAAGTGTCTCCGCTCGGGATTTTTTTCCAAGAAACTTGTAAGCATTCGGATAAAAGAGTTCTGAATCTCAATATTATCTTTAAGGTTGCCATATTCAAACTGGTGGAGGTAAGAGAGGAATTCTTCTAATTCCCGACAGCTTCTTTCCACTAACCAGGGATAGGACTTTTTTAGGTATAAAAAATACCACAAGCGCCGACAAAGTTCCTTGTCAATGATACATAAATCCGGTCGGTGCTTCTCAACATAACGAAGATAAAAAGCCGGGGCATAAAAGTCCCACCAGTTAGTGAGAATTATCGCATCCTTTGGGGCGGAGGCAAAGACATTTTTGGCGAAATCTTCGGCAAAATAGTAATCCCTTTTATTCGCCTTCTTGAAATTAAAGATGACCGGTAGGCAACAAAGTAGTAAAACGACATAGCCTCTCTTTCTTAAAACTCGGACGATTTCCCCAAGACCAAAACTGAGAAAGAAAAGGAGGGCAAAGAGTGATGGCAGATAATAAGGCTGAATATCCGGAATACTGTAATTCACCGCATAGAAAAAAGAGACAAGAAAAAGAATTGAGAAGAGAAAGGACAGTTCCCTTGACTTCTTAAAAGCGCAAATTATCCCAAAAAGAGCAATCGGCAAAAGAATAAAAAGCATATCCCACAAAAGAATCGCAAGACCCCGTGAAACATTCCGACCAATCTCGGAAAGGGAACCAGAGAACATCCAGACCCGATACTGCTTACCGGTAATCTGCCAGACAAATCTCGTCCAATCTCGGGGATTCCCCCAATTGAAGAGCGGATTTAAGGAGGCGCGTAAAATAAGAAAGTAATAAAGGGAAATCCCCAAAAAGAAAAAGGCAAGACCAAAGAGAAAGAACTTACCAAAGAGGTGCCGGTAAAAAAAGAGACCGCAAAGCAAAGAGGCGAGCAAGAGACTGATAATCATCATATGATTGGTCAGCGCCAGACCAAAGAGAAAGGCAATGATTAAAAATGAATTTCTTTCTTCCCAACGAGAGATAAAATAAAGGATGAGACTACAAAAGAGGGCGGTTAAAGAATAGACTTCAACCTCCGTACTCACCGACCAGACCGTGAGGGAAAAACTATAAAGAAAGGTGACAGGAAAAGAGATTAAAAGGCGCTTGTGAATTTTTTGCAGAAAGAGGAAGAAGAAAAGGGCAGAGAAGGTGGAAATAAGAGCCGAGAGGAGATTCATTCGCCAGGCAAGATTTCCAAGCGGTAAGAACGAGAAAAGCCGGGAAATTAGGCTAAAGAGTGGATAGCCGGTCGGATGAAGGATATTTAAGAACTTCGCCCCGGTGATAAACTCTCCGGCATCAATCAGACCAACCGTTGGACAGAGGGTGAAAAGATAGAGAGAAAATATTGCGGTGAATAAGAATAAAGGTACTAGTAAAAATTTAATCCGACCAAAATTGGACTGTATCCCAACTTTACAGTGCGTTGACAACCTCCTTATATTCCTAAAAATTCTAAATCCTAAAATCTTATCCCGCTGCGGTTTAGATTAAAACTCCTTTTCTTCCTTTAATCCCCTCCTTTCTCTATTCCATTCACAGTCTTTTATCGGGCAAGTTAAGTCTTCAAATCCCAAAGGTGGTTGAGGATGTTCGGCAGTTGAATTATTCCTTTTATATTTATGCCAGAGTTGACAGTGAAGGTAAAATGCCTCTTTTGGCGTTTGGGTATATTGGAACCAGAAATAGGCGTATAACGAATCAAGACCTCTTGGTCTCGTGCAGGTTTTTTTAATCATCTCCTTTAAGTCATCATCCGACCGACCAATCTCTAAAATCGTCTCGCCATCATTAGAGCACAAAAAGACCCCCGGGGCCTTTTCGGAAAGATAATGCTCAAGCCATTCGCTGCGAAACGGTCCTTTCATATTTTCCCTCCAAAGAATTTTGGTAAGGTAATTTTCTTTTCTTAATCATTATCCGACATTCCTTCCCAATTTTTAAGAGAACAATTCCGTTCTCTTTCTTCTACCTAATATTTTAGCATAATTCCTAAAAAAATCAATAGCGCACTGGCGCCAAAAACGTAGAGCGTATAGCGTTTCTTATCACCCTAAGAAGAGAGATGGGGGAAAAGCCGCTTCTTTTCTTCATCCGGGATTAATTCGTATCTTAAAAATTGCAGTGAATAAGTCCCCCGACCGGAGGTTAAGGAACGGATTGCCGTAGCATACCCGAAGGTCTCGGAAAGGGGGACCTCACCCAAAAGCATCTTATAGCCCTTCAACTGCTCAATATTCCAAACCTTTCCCCGCCGCGCCGCGAGGTCAGAAATCACCTGACCAACATATTCATCAGGCAGGATAATCTCAATACTCATTATCGGTTCTAAAAGGGTCGGGCTTCCTTTTAGGAATGCGTCGTGAAAGGCAACCTGAGAAGCGATGGCAAAGGCTAATTCCGAAGAGAGCTTTGGGTCAAAGGTGCCGCCGATTAATTTCACTAATATATTAGATATGGGATACCCGGCAAAAATTCCCGAGGTGCAGGAATCTAAGATTCCTCTTTCAACCGCTGGACGAAAAGTGGTTGGTATACCTTCTGTCTCAAAGATAATATTTATCCCAGAATGAGCGGGTTCTAATTGGAGAGAGACCTCAGCAAAATGGATCCTTTCTTCAATCGGACGGAGAAATTTTCCAGCGGCCGTGCTTTTCTTAGTGATTGTCTCCCGATAGGCAACCTGCGGTTTCCCCTTTCGGAGATTAATACCGTAGTTTCGGGAAAGCCGCTCAATAATTATATCCAGATGTAGCTCACCCATTCCGGAGATGAGCGTCTGTCCGGTCTCTGGGTCTTCCTTTACCCGAAAGGTTGGGTCTTCTAATGAAAGATACCTCAAAGAAGATTTTAGTTTTGCCTCTTCGGTTTTGGTCTTTGGTTCAATCGCTAAAAATACAACTGGTTCCGGGAATTCCATTGGCTCAAAGGTAATCGGATGCTCAGGGTCACAAATTGCATAACCGGTTTTTACCTCCTTCAAGCCAACAATCACCCCAATCTCACCCGCCGATAAAAGACTAACTTCTTCCTGGCGATTGGCATGCATCAAAAGGAGCCGCGTTGCCCGCGCCCAAGTATTCCCTGGAACCAAGAGGAAAGTGGTATTCGCCCTTAATTGCCCGGAATAAATACGCACATAAGACATAAGCCCCCGATGCGGGTCATACATAATCTTAAAGACCAGACCAGAAAGTGGCGCTGAAGGAGAAGGGGCGCGCGTCTCTGGTTTTTTGGTCTTCGGGTTAATCCCCTTTACCGGAGGCAAATCTAAAGGAGAAGGTAAATAATCACAAATGGCATCTAACAGGGGTTGAATCCCCTTATATTTCAAGGCACTGCCACAAAGCACCGGAAAGACCTTTAACTCCCTGGTGGCTTTCCTTAAAGCCTGTTTTATATCCTCCAATTTGATGGTCTCACTGCTGACGAATTTCCCTAAGAGTTCCTCATCGTTCTCACATAATACACTAAGAATCTCCTCTCTCAAAACCTTCACCTTGCTTTTTAATTCCGCAGGGATTGGGATTACCTCATACTCTCTTCCCAGGGTATCTTCGCGCCAGATATAACCCTTCTCTTCTATTAGGTCACAAACCCCGATGAATTTTTCCTCACTACCGATTGGGATTTGAATTGGGATGGGCTTTTGGGAGAATTTCTCTTCCATCATCTTCAATACCCGGAAGAAGTCTGAACCCAGGCGGTCAAGTTTATTGACGAAGGCCAGTCGTGGGACACCGTATTTATCGGCTTGGCGCCAGACCGTCTCTGACTGCACCTCTACTCCACCAACACCACAAAAGACAATAATCACACCATCCAACACCTTCATACACCGCTCAACCTCAATTGTGAAGTCAACATGACCCGGGGTATCAATTATATTTATCCGGTGGTTCTTCCAGAAGGTAGTGGTTGTGGCCGCGGTTATAGTAATTCCCCTCTCCTTTTCCTGTTCCATCCAATCCATCGTTGCCGTTCCTTCGTCAACCTCGCCCATCTTATAAATCTTACCGGTATAATAGAGGACCCTTTCCGTGGTGGTCGTCTTACCGGCATCAATATGCGCGGCAAATCCGATATTCCTTATCTTATCCAGGTCCATAATACCTTGAAATATACCCAAAAAATTAGAAAATTCAACTCGGTCTATCTTTATGCCCAAATGGTATTTCCTCTCTTTTTGAAATTAAAATTCTGTGAAACACTTTGAACCGATTTTTACTCTATATTTAGATATGGGAAAAAGGCCAATTTTATTAAGTATAGTTAAATCAATAACTTATACTTTTAGCAATTTATACTTGGGAGGTAAAAATGAGAGGATTAGATTAACCCCTAATCCGTAAAGCGTAGAGCGTGAAACGTTAAACGTATTTACCAATTCGCACCGGAGGGGATTTTTCAAGTTGTCGGGGGGAGTGCTACAGGGGGTGCTATTCGGGATGGTATTAAATGCCCTATTCTATGTTCTATTCTCGGTTCTAAACCCTCGCCTATTCGGTATTCTATTCTCTTGCCTATTGGGAACCCTATTCTCTATCCTATTGAGGGTTCTATTCTCTTATCTATTGGGGATTCTATTCTCCGTCCTATTCGGGATGCTATTCGGGATGGTATTTTCTTCCCTATAAAGAGCCCTATTCTAAATGCTATTATTGGCTCTATTCCAAATAGTAGCGAAGGTAATAGAGATATAATCAAATTATGTGGAAAATTGAAAAACCGGGTTTTTATGATATAATAAAAAACCGGTGCCAAACTAAAACCGGCACCGGTAAAGGAGTAATATTATGACAACATATATTAAACTTCAAAAAAATCAAGGGCCAAAGTAGCCCGCCAAGAACAAAAGAGAAGGCGAAGGTTTATACGAAAATTTAAGGTTTGCCTCGGAAACCTCCTTAAAGAATTAGCTCTTAAGGGGGCAAAGGAATCAATCGAGTACAGCTTGGAATTAGAACGGGACGAATTTTTAGCCCGAGATAGTCACGAATGGGTTTCAAAAGAGGAATTCCGGGGCTACCGGAATGGTTATAGTCAAAGGACAATCGGCTTAGGCGACGGGCAAATGAGTTTAAATATGCCCAGGGTGAGCAATGGTCAGGAGCCATTTGAGTCAAAGATTCTACCGCTTTATTTAGGCACCAGTCCCAGTGTTCTTGATACCTTACCCCAGTTGTATCTATATGGGCTTTCCTCTGGGGACTTCCGCGAGGTATTAATGGTGTTGCTTGGGGATAAAGGGGTTTTAAGCCCTTGTTCGGTATTTCGCTTACAGAAACATTGGAACGAGGAGTATTTGAGTTTTCATCAGCAGAATTTAGATTCTCATTATGCCTACATCTTTTGCGATGGTGTTTATATTCGGGTTGGCGGAGGCGGTGAGAATCTGGCATTACTGGTGGTGTTTGGGGTAGATGGAGAGGGTAATAAGCGGTTATTAGCGATAATACCGGGTTATCGGGAGAGTTATGAGAACTGGTTAGATGTTTTTCGGAATTTAAGGGAGCGTGGGGTGGCAGGAATAGGGCTGGTGGTAGCGGATGGTATTTTTGGGTTATGGCGGGCGGCAAGGGAGGTATTTCCATCCGCTGGGCATCAGAGAGATTGGGTGCATAAGATAGGGAATGTTTTGAGTAAATTACCCCGACGGGATAAGAGGCTACAGAAACGTGCTCACCAGGATTTATTGAAGATATACAATGCCTCAACGCGTGCGGAGGCAAACGAGGGCTTTCGGCAATTTCCCAAGAAGTATCAGGGGTATCCAACGGCGGTTGATTGTCTATTAAAAGACCAGGAATTACTGACCACCTATTTTAACTTTCCGAGGGAGCATTGGCGACATATTAAGACGACCAATCCGATAGAGTCACCCTGTGCTCCGATTAAGGCGAGGTTAAGGAAGGCGAAGCGGTTAATAAGTGAGAGGTCAGCCTTAGGGCTGGTTTTTCAGTTAATGCTTAAGCGGCAGGCGAGTTGGCAAAGGAATAGAGTATCCGGAGTGAGTGCTTCGCAGTGAGCAGGTGGGGTGATAGCCGGCAAGAGGTATCAGGATGGGATGGAGGTAAGATGATAGAGAGAAGAATAAGAGGCATTCAATTTTCCACAAACATTGACAAGATCTCAA
>CAYRLZ010000043.1:0-28585 GCA_964425275.1 uncultured bacterium
TGGTTATGAGGGAAGAAGAGCGGTTGAAATCTCCTATAAAGAAGAAGATGGTTTTTTAAGTTTTGATGTTAAGGGTTGGTCAAGGAGAGAGAGGCTAATAATTGACCCTCCTTTATCCCTTCTCTGGGCAACCTATTACGGTGGAAGCCGGTGGGACGAAGGCATTTCCATTACGACCGATGGGCAAGGCAATATCTTTGTCACCGGTCAGACTAAGTCTCCCAATTTCCCAATCTTTAACCCAGGTGGCGGTGCCTATTTTCAAGGAACACATAACGGATATGAAGACGCCTTTATCTTAAAGTTCACCAATACCGGAAGAAGAGAATGGGCAACCTATTACGGTGGAGGTTCTTATGACTTTCACCATTCCATTACGACCGATCGTTTGGGCAATATCTTTGTCACTGGTAAGACTTTGTCAACCGATTTCCCGACCCTAAATCCGGGTGGTGGTGCCTATTTTCAGGGAATATTTGCCGGAGATTGTGATGCCTTTATCTTAAAGTTCACCAATACCGGAAGAAGAGAATGGGCAACTTATTATGGCGGAGATACGACAGATGTAGGCTTTGCCATTACGACCGATGGCCAAGGCAATATCTTTGTCGCAGGCACTACTTATTCAACCAACTTTCCAGTCTATAATCCGGGTGGTGGTGCTTATTTTCAGGGAACATTAGCCGGATATTACGATGCCTTTATCTTAAAATTTACCAATACCGGAATAAGGCAATGGGCGACCTATTACGGCGGAAGTTCTTATTTTGATTGGGCCAATTCCATTACGAGCGATGGCTCGGGTAATATCTTTGTCACCGGTGTGACTTTGTCAACCAACTTTCCGACCCTTAATCCCGGGGGCGGTGCCTATTTTCAAGGGACATTAGCCGGAGAAGGAGATGTCTTTATCCTAAAGTTTGAGACCTCACTTGGTATCAAAGAAGAGAAGGTCTCTTTTGGTTCAAGGGTCGTTCCCTTTTCCTTCTTTAAGGGCGATATCCGCTTAAAATTTAATAAAGAGATAAAAGAGGTTAAACTCTTCAATATCTTCGGTGAGGTTGTCTATTCCGCAAAGGGCAATAATGGAATCTTTACGATTAAGAAACTGCCGGCTGGGATTTATCTCTTACGATTTGAGACAAAAGGTTATAAAGAGAACCGAAAACTGATTGTTATGAAATAGCCCCCTTTAATAAAGAGGAGGATAAAGGGGGTATTTAACCATTCTGGGTTCACCTGTGGTTATATTGGATTTGTAGGATTCTCATTAAGAATGTTAGTATTACTAACAATTTTTATCAACTGATTTTTCCTTTAACTATTTGATTTTACAGGACTTATCGGATTTTTCCTTTCTTTTAGGGTATCGTTCCCTAGATGCCTTACCCTACCCCTTACTTAATGCCTTACTGGGTCTCTTACTCTATCCCTTCCTTAATCCCTTTCCCAGCCTCTTACTCTTGCCCTCTCTCTTACCCTTTCTTAATGTCTTATTCTATCTCCTTCTGATACGCTCCCTAATAGGTTCTCTAATCCTATCCCTGGGTCTTTCTCTGTATCCCCTCTAAATCCCCTTCTTATCCCTTAAGCCGCACTTGATTCTCTTCCTAACTCTCACATCTTTTACTTATTTAGAAGGTTATAGGATTTTAAGAATCTTTTCAAGCCAAAGACCCAAAAGATTTCTTTTTGTTAGACTACTTCTCTGAAATTGGGTGGCAATTATTGGTCAAGAGGCCGTCGCCCGCGGTGATAATGCCCAGGTGATTTTTGAGTGCCGGCATTTTTGTTGTTAAAGGAGACAATAATAGTCTGTTTTGATAGAGAGAAAGATAAAGCGATATCTGAGTTTATCTAATGGGTAAAATTGGGGAGAGAATTTGGAAGAGAAATCCAAAAGTTAAAGATAAGACGTTGACCAAAGTTAGATAGAGTAGAAGGGTCTTTGTTCCAAATTCCTTGCTAATCACTAAAAGCATACCCAAGGCGGTTATTGGACCTAAAATGAGCAGCGCCATTGCCCCACCGATATTCATACCCTGAGATATTAGGGCATAAACCAAAGGCACACTACCGGGTGAGCAGGTATACATAATTATCCCAAATATTAGAGCAAAGATATACCCCAGGTCCGGCGAGATAACCCTTGATAAAAACCCCGATTGGAACAACAGTGGCAACAAAACCGGCTAAAAAGATACCGATTAAGGTCTCCGGGCCAATCTCCCTTGGCATCTTAATGAAAGCAAACTTAATGACCGAGAAAAGGGTTTGGGATAAAGTTCTATTAGGCAATTTACAAAAAGGCATCCGTAGAACAATGAGGGCAAATCACTTCCTCCATAATTTGGGATTTTAATCTTATCTGGTTGCCTATGGATACCTAAGATAAGACCCAGGGCAATGACCGGTAAAAATATATAAACAGTAAAATCAAGACCTAAGAGGCGATAAGTTACCAATAGGGCGCTTATTGATGTCGCCGGGGTGGCGACTAAAAAGGCTAAGACCAAACCGAGGCGGGCACCTTTACGATAGAAACTTATCGCTATGGGCAAAGAGCCAAAACAGCAGACCGGCAAGATTGTCCCACCAATCGTGGCATAAAAGATTGGTATCATCCCCTTTCCCCCGAGGTTTTTTATAACCCAGTCCGAAGGGATAAATTCCTTAATGAGACCGGAGATTAAAAATCCAAGAATAAGCACCGGCAGGATTTCTTTTAGGTAATGGGAAAAAGATATAGAATAATTGTTCCACCATCCATTATAACCGAATTCAAAGAGAAAACAAGCGACAGCTACATAAAACTACGAATTCTTTTTTATATTTGGTTTTCTCTTTACCCGGCTTGCCGAACTGTGATTATAAATCCTTATAAATCTTGGCTAATGCCTTAAAGGCCTGCTGATAGGGTCGGGCTGGAATTCCAAAATACCGGGCATTTTTGGGACAGGACTTAAAAACTCCTGACTTGGCATAGATTATAGAATTATCGCCAATTTTAATATGGTCTTTTACTCCAACCTGTCCGGCTAATATTACACCCTGCCCAATCTTTGCACTCCCACCAATTCCCACTTGGGCAATTATTAGACAATTCTTACCAATCGTCACATTATGTCCAATATGGACTAAGGCATCAACCTTTGTCCCCGCCCCAATTCGCGTCTCCCCCTTTTTGGCAATAGCGATTGTCACTTGCGCCCCAATCTCACAATCGTCTTCAATTACTACCCAGCCCTGGTGTGGAATCTTTTTATAACCCCGGGCCGTCTTTTCGTAGCCAAACCCTTCAATGCCAACCATTGCCCCCGGACCAATCATCACGCGCCGCCCAATCTTGGTTCGCCTTAAAATAACCGTGTGCGGAAGAAGTATAGAACCGCTATTGATTTCCACCTCTTCGCCAATATAGACGAAGGGATAAATTATAACTCCCGAAGAAACCTTAGCCGAAGGATGGATATAAATTAGGGAAGCGGTCAAATTTCGGTTCCTCAATATCTCCTATCCGGTGGTCTTAAAAAATTTCCTTTTCTCGTAGTTTCGGGAAAAGATTTTTATCTATTCGCCAACGATTGGTTTCAGAATCTTTTTGATGATATCGCCGATTTTTGCCTTCAATTCTTCTTTCCGTGTTACCTCTATCTTTTCCGGAGGGAAATCCTTCCGCATTTCAATATCAAAGTAAGTAATTTCTACGGTAATCCGCCGACCACTTTTGGTCACCTGTCCAGTTATGGCATAATTGGTATTTAACTCCTGCCCTAACTCATAAACAACATCCTTCTCAATTTTATCACTCTCTTTTAATTTCCGGAATGATAAAACCCTCTTCACTTCTCCTTTTTCAATGAGTTTTACCTTTTTTCTTCCCTGGAGAAGTTGATAAAGATAGGTAAGGCAAAGACCGCCTAATTTCTCTTCCCGCGCCTCGGTATTATCTTCGGAAAAGGCAATAATCGCAATTCTCTTTTCCACAACCGGGGCTAATGGTATGATACCTGCTTCTCTTTGTAGTTCGGCCAGGACCGCATCGGTCAAGTCTAATCCCGGCTCGGCATAGAGGATTTTTTGCTGGGAGCCGTCAAAGATGATTGTGAAGTTCTCTTCTTTTGCCACCTTCTCAATCGCCGCTTGCACCTTTTGCACAATTGGTGTTATCAACTCCTGGTTTTTTCTCATAATCGCTCCTCTTTCACCCCAAACCTCGGAAACCAGGTCGTTATATCTCTTTTCTAACATCTTTATCCGTTCTTCTTCACTCTTTCTTCCTTCGGTAGAGAGCATCAATTTTTTGGATTCAAATTCTATTTTTACCTCCTCCAATACCCGTCGTAGCGAATCGGTTTGGATTTGGTATCTTTCTATCTCTTTTTCTAACTCCCTTTTCGCCTCTTTTGCCGTCTGATATTCCGTAAGGATTCTCTCCACATCAACATAGCCAATTTTCACCTCTTTGGCGAACAAAAATAGAGGCAAAAGGATAAGGCAAAAGGAGATTCTTTTCTTAAAGTTCATAAACCCTCCTCAATTTTGATATATTTTCCCGCCTTGTTTTGTCTACGATTTGTCCGCTCACCGTGCCATCTAAGACCTTTTCAATCCGGACGGAAAAAAGTCCCTGAGGAAGCGGGGGATTTAAAACCCGGACCCGAAGATAATTATCGGTAATCGCCAAACCGTCTCGCTCGCGGACCGCCGCCAGTTCCTCACCCAAAAATCGCCTCCGATAAGTCTCCGCCTTTATCCTTCCCAGTTCTCGTAAAATCTTAACCCGTCGTTTTTTCTCTGGTATCGGCACGGTATCCGGAAAATGAAAAGCCGGTGTCCCAGGACGTGGTGAATAGGGAAAGATATGAAAGTAGCCAAAGGGAATCTCTTCTAAGGCACGGCGCGTCCTCTCAAAAGCCGCTTCGGTCTCACCGCAAAAGCCGGTAATTATGTCACACCCAATACTTGCCGCCGGAATATAGGAAAGGATAAGCGAAACCTTTTCCTTTATCGCCTCCGGCGAATAACCGCGCCCCATCTTTAAGAGGCAATCTCGGTCAAAAGATTGGATGGAGAGATGGAAATGGCGACAGACCGAAAAATTAGCGCAAGTCTTTATTAAATCCTCATCAATTAAATCAGGTTCTAAGGAAGATAGTCTTATCCGGAACCCGCCGGCCGGTTGCTTTACCCGGTCAAAGATTTTTTGGAGGAGCAAAGCCAAGGAAGAATCTCTCTCCCGACCATAAAGTCCAAGATTAAGACCAGTGAGGACAATCTCGGAAAATCCCATCTCGGTCATTTTATTAATTTCATCAATCACTATTTCTTCATCCTTGGAGCGAATCTCTCTTCCTCTTATCTGCGGAACAATACAGAAAGTGCAAGAACTATTACACCCGTCCTGAATCTTAATCAATGCCCGGTGGCGCGAAGGTCTTGGGAAAATATTTTGAATTATTCGCTCCTTTTCGGTCGGGCGGATAATTCGAAAAACCCCTGGCAGTTTTTTCAATTTTTCGGGCAGTAATTCGGTCAAACAGCCGGCAACAATCACCGGATAATTTTTCCCATAGCGCCGGATAAGAGAAAGTGACTTCCTTTCTGCCTCTTTGGTTACGGCGCAGGTATTTATCAAAACCACCGCCTCACCCTCTCCCCTATCTCTTATCTCATATCCCATTTTTTGAAAATAAAAAGCAAGATAATCAATCTCGGCATAGTTAAGCCGACAACCGATATTGATGAGTGAGAGCCGCATAACAAGTTATCCGATAGAAATCCACTTGCCGAGCCGGCAAGAAAAAATTTTTTGGTTCCGGAAAAATAACATCTGCATTCCGGTTTCGGCAACCGCGGTGCAATTAGTCACTCATTGAGCATTAGCGATTTTGTTCTATTTCAAATGGTCTTCCAGTCGGAACTTCTTCTTTACCTTAGGCAGGGGTTTTTCTTTTAACTCTTCTTCTCTTTCTTTCTTTCCCCGCTCGGAAAGAAGGATGCGCCGTTTTTCCAGGTCGATCTTAGAAATTGACAGTTCTAACTCTTGTCCAATCTTATAGGCATCTTTTAATCGCCGTTCTCTTTCGCGGAGTTGATTCTGATGAACAAATCCTTCCAGCCCAAAGGGTAAAGAAACCACCAAGCCGGTGGGCGGAATATCTAAGACCTTAACCCGCAAGACATCATTCTCTTTATAGGTCTTGAAAAATTGATAGAGGGGGTCTTCTTTGGTATGTTTCAAAGAGAGGAGAATTCGGCGTCTTTCCTTATTGATATCCAGAATAACCGCTTCCAGCCGCTGCCCTTTTTTAATAACCTCCTTAGGATGATTCACCTTTTTCGTCCAGGAGAGGTCTTGGTTACGAATTAACCCTTCAATCCCTTCCTCAATCTCACAGAATACGCCATAATCACGGAAGAATTTTGCCGTGCAGAAGACCCGGTCACCAATCTTATATTTCTCATCAACTACCGACCAGGGGTCAGGTGTCGTCTGTTTTAGTCCCAGGGATATTCGCCGATTTTCCCGGTCAATATCCAGGACAATTACTTCGACCTCGTCGCCGACTCTTAAAATCTGCGAGGGGTGATGAATCGTCTTTGTCCAAGACATCTCCGAGATATGGATTAATCCCTCTACTCCTTTTTCCACCTCCACGAATGCCCCATATTCAGTAAGTGAAGTAACCTTTCCTTTAATCCGGGAGCCAATTGGGTATTTCTCTTCAATCTTCGCCCAGGGGTGAGGGGTAAGTTGTTTAAGACTGACGGTTACTTTTTCCGCTGACTTATCAAAGGCGATAACCTTCGTCTTTATCTTCTGTCCCGGGGCAAAGGTTTCCGATAGATTATCAACCCGGTCCCAGGCAATCTCGGAGATAGGCAAAAGGACATCAACCCCATTTAAGTCACAGAAGAGACCAAAATCAGTCAAATTCTTCACCGTTACCTCATAGACCTCCCCAACCTTTATCTGGGAAAAGAGGCGCTCTTTGGCTTTCATCCTTTCTTCTTCCAATACCAAACGTCGGGAGACAATCAGATTTAATTTTTCCGGATTCATCTGGGTTATCTTAACCTTTATTTCTTTCCCGATTAACTCATCAACATCGTCAGACGGTTTTAGGTCAACATGGGAGGCCGGGAGAAATGCCTCAACCCTACCGAATATCTCAACCAAAAGTCCGCCCTTCACCTTCTTCTTTACCACCGCCTCCACCGGTTCTTCCTTCTCATATCTCTCCTGTAGGGTATTCCAAATCATCTTGAAATCCGCCCGTTTCTTGGATATGACCGGAACCCCTTGTCTATTTTCCAACCGCTCCAAGAAAACGAAGACCTCGTCACCTTCTTTCGCCTCTTCCCGGCTCCGAAATTCTTCAATCGGCAAGATGCCTTCCGACTTAAATCCCAGGTCAACAATTACGACATTACCCAAAACCTTTAAGATCCGACCCTTAATAATCTCACCTTCTTTTAGGGTGGCGAAACTTCCCTCATACATATCCTTCAGATTGTCGTCTTTCATCTCTCACTTTTCCTCCTTTTTTATATTTTTTACTAGCCTTAAAAAAAGTTCATCGGGCGTTGATGTGCCCGAAACAAAACAGACCGTTTTTGGTTCTAGTTCATTCAAGAATGATTTTACCTCTGGCCATTCCTTTTCTTCTTCAATCCAAAAGCAAGGTTTGCCCGAGGCACAACCAATCTGATATAATCTTTGGGTATTGGCACTCTTTTTACCACCGACCACCACACAGGCACAGGCATTGGCCAGTGCCTCTTTAAATCGCTTTTGGCGAATTGAAACCTCCTGACAGATCGTATTAAAAACCCGCAACTCCGAAAGGTCCTTTTTTGCCAATAAGGCGAGGCAATGCAAAAGGGTTTCCTGAGAGACCGTCGTTTGACAAACAACCCCCACCTTATCTTTATTTCCCAAGCGATTAAAAAACGACTCATCGGGGTTAATTGCCCGAGGTCGCGCTGCGCCTATCCCAAACTCTTGGTCAGTAGAAAATAAAAGACCGCTCCCGCGGATATTCTCCATAATTGAAACTACCTCCGGGTGATTCTTATCACCAACGACTACTACCTTATAACCATCTTTACTCAACATCTCCGCTATCTCCTGAACGCGCCGGACATAGGGACAGGTTGTATCCAATATCTTTATACCATAATTTTTGATTTTTTTCAAGTGGCGGGCGGAAATTCCATGGGTCCGAATGGCCAATATCCCAGATAGATTTTTTCTTATCCGGGCGATAGGAATTATCCCTTCGCTTTTCAATTTCTCAACCATTGGTCGGTTATGAATAATTTCGCCCAGGGTATAAACCCTTAAAAAATTTTTTTTGGCCTTATCCAAAAGCCGCAGTGCCCGCTTTACCCCGGAACAGAATCCATAAGGTCGGACAATCCAAATTTTCATTTTATTTACTCCGCAGCCATTTTTTTTATCTCTTCCTCTAAGCGCCGGGTGAAATCGCGAAAGTTTCCCTCCGGATAGAGTGGCCGGGCGAATTTCACGGAAATCCTTGGGAGCGCCGATGAATTTCTCAAACCCCTTCTTACTAAATCACGGTCAACCAGCTTAGGGATAACCGAATCTTTAATGCCCTTGACAAAACAGGGAACGACTGGGGCGCCACTAAATTGGGCAATGAAGCCCACCCCAGGCTTAAAACTCCCTAAACAACCATCTTTACTGCGCGTCCCTTCTGGAAAGATAAGAACCGTCTTCTTTCGGGCAATCAAATCCTTAATCTTCCATAACATCTCCTTAGAAAATCTCCCCCTTTTTAAGGGGAGGGCATTAAAGGTAGTTATCAGCCAACCGAAGAAGCGAGAAGAAAAAAGTTCCTCTTTGGCTAAAAAATATAACTCCCTTTTTGCCGCCAGTGTGATAAGCGGTGGGTCAAAGTTAGAGGTATGATTAGCCACAATTAAAGCCCCCTCTTTTGGGATATTTTCTCGCCCCCAGACCTTTAATCGGATAAATAATTTTATCACCGAGCCGATACAAAAGATTGCGAAACGAAATCGCCACGGCATATCATTACCTTAGGGGGAAAGTTCCCTAATTAACTCAACCAACAAATTAACCTCTTCTTCAATCGTTAAATTGGTCGTATCAATATATATCGCCTCCGGTAACTTTATTAAAGGAGACACCTTTCTTTGGGAATCTATCCTATCCCTCTCTATTAAGTTACGCCGTATGGCGGTTGTTGAGATGGAGATTCCCTTTTCGGCCATCTCGCGCCTCCGTCTTTTCACTC
The DNA here is from genome assembly GCA_964425275.1 of uncultured bacterium. Taxonomy (GTDB): domain Bacteria; phylum Hydrothermota; class Tepidihabitantia; order Tepidihabitantales; family JBDRVQ01; genus CAYRLZ01. The sequence goes on from CAYRLZ010000043.1 coordinate 9,288, forward strand.
TCTCTTCTAATTGGCAATCAACAAATATCTTTAATGTGGCATCAGGGAAGACGACACTCCCAATATCCCTCCCTTCACCGATTACATTCTTTCCGCAAGATAACTTCCTTTGTATTTGAACCATCTTCTCCCTCACCTCTTTTATCTCCGAGATATAAGAGACGATTTTATCAACCGAAGGGGAATGAAGATTATCGCTCACCTCCTTCCCCTGTAAATAGACCCGAGCCATTTTCCCATCCCACTTAAAGTCAATACTGATTTTAGGGATAATCTTTTTTATCGCCTTCGCGACCCGGCAACTTTGGGACAAACTGACATCAATCTTGGGGTGAATTAACTTTTGCTTTAAGCAATACCAGGTGAATGCCCGATAGAAAGAGCCGGTCTCAAGATAAAAGAAATTGAGTCGCTGGGCGGATAACTTCGCCATCGTCGTCTTTCCGGAACCAGAAGTGCCATCAATCGCAATGATTAAATTTCTCCCCATAAGTGCTCCGCACTTGCTTCGTATTTAATATTTTACCAACAATTTCCAATTTTTCAAGGGTGCTAGCTGGTATTTGGGTTCTGGTGAATTTCGACACCGTTGGGCTTACGCCCTGGCTTCGTAGAACTCTTAATTTGTCAAGAATTAGGCGCTCAATTAGAGAGAGAATTAGAAAGAGGATTAGACCGAGAATTACTAACTCCATTACTCAGAGAATTACGCTAACAATTAGACAGAGAATTAGCCCTTCAGTTAGAAAGAGAAATAGTTAGAGAATTAGACCGAAAGTTAGGCTTTTAATTAGACTTTGGATTAGATAAAGAATTAGGTTAAAAAATAGACCAAGAAGACGACCCAGAGGGCTACCCCCTATCTTCCTTAAAAAATCCAATAAGTTATGTTAAACCAAAGACTTAGGACCAAAAATCGGGCTTTGAAAACTATAACTATTGTTATAGAACTTTTGTTATAGAACTTTTGTTTGGGTATTGACCGGAGGCAAAATTTGGATAGAATTATCTTATGCTAAGAGAGGTCGTTGGGAGAATTTTGAAAAGGTATCGGGAGGAAATTGGTTTGACCCAGAGGGAAGTAGCGATAAGGTGTCAGAAGACAGAGATGGCAATCTCTCTATTGGAGAATGGAAAAAGAGACCCCTCCTTCTCTTTTCTTTTCTCTTATCTCAGAGCGGTTGGAAAACCTTTTACCAAATTCGCTTCTGACTTAGAGGGAGAGGAATTTAAGGAAGAGATAAAACCAGTAATAGAAAAAGATATGCCAAAAGAGACAAAGAAGAAGGTCTTAAAGTATGCGGTTGGGATAAGATACTTAATGCCTGGAGTGATAAGTTTTCCCGAATATGCAAAGGAGAAGATTAAAAGGGAGATTAGCCAGATGAAAGAAGAAAAAAGCCTCTCTGACTGCCTTGCCTTTGCCGAAGAATATTTTCAGGGATTAGAAAAAACAAGAGAGAATAGAAGGAATGTAGATAAGTTGAAGGAAATTCAAAATAAATATAAGGAGAAGGGGTTAAAATTACCGCTGATGATAAAGGTGATGCAGATTACCGGTGATGCTTTTAGAAGGGAGGTTAAGAGATTGGCAGGACAGAAACCTCCCCAAGAAACGAGGCAGAAGGAGATGGTGGAGAGGTATGCGAGAGGTGAGGAGATAAAGGATAGGGTCATCAAGCGGGCAAAAGAATACTTATTTCAGAAGAAGGGGATGAGTTATGTCTGGTTTAATGCCTATTTGAGGGCAGTAAAGGAATTTTTCGGGAGGTGGCGGAGGGCAAAAGGAAAGTTATCCGAGGAGAGAATAAAGGAATGGGAGGAGAAGAAAATAAGAGAGGGTTGCGACCGAGAGATTTTAGGGGAGATAATGAAGATAGTATCTGAGGAATTAGGGAAGGAGAGATCGGAAAGAATCCCGAACTAAAAATAACCCCCAACTTTTTCAGAGTTCTCTTTATACCTATTTGACAAAATGGGCAATATTGGTTATTATACTTAAAGGGATATTATGTTGGTAGCAAAGATTTATCTACTCTTTGGTCTATTGCTCAGCGCTTGGGAAAATATACTCCTTCCCCAAAATCAGAAGGGTAATGTTTTTTTACCACCGCCGCGGATTAACTCAACTACCGATATGATTTTTTCTCCGAATCCCTCCTCTTTAAAACCTCCGCCTTTTTTGAATACCATCCCTTATTCTATTGAATGGCGGCTCAGCCTCTCCAGCCCCTTTTGTGTTGGTTTAACACCGGTTTCCGATACCTTGCTTTGGATCTCCTCCGGAAGTGGCACCAATGGACCTCCGGTTCCCCGAATCTATATCTATAATTTGCGGACAAGGACGAGAGTTGATTCTTTTGACCAGTTCGGTGTCCCGAGCGGCTGGGGCTGGCGGGATATGACGCAGAAAGGCGATACCGTCTTTGCCTCTTATGGAACAAGTGTTGATGTCATTCATATCCCGACCCGAACCCGAATCCGTTCCTTCACCCCAGGTACCGGGCTTTCGGTCCATCGCGGATTAGCCAGCGACCCATTGGATTTTCTCCTCTCAGTTAATTATAACACCCCAATCTGGAAATTTTATAAGAACCCACCCTATAATCCATACTCTTATCCCAATGTTGATACTGCTTATGGTCTTGCCTACGACAATCAAGGCTATCTCTGGATGTCGGTCCAATACGGAAATCCGAGTAATGGAACGGCTCGGGCGAAGATTGCCAAATTCAGTTATCCAAATATTACTAAAATTGCTGAGCAAATAATACCCGAGATTGTCGGAATTGCTGGTGGGTGTGAGATGTGGCGCGACTCTTTCCTTCTCTATCTCAACCAAGGAGAACCGGATGAGGTTGTCTGCCTTAGACTTTATTTCCCCCCACCGGCCAGGGTAGACTTGGGAGTAGATAGTATAATTAGCCCAACAACACTAGTTAATCCAGGGGCAGTCATTACCCCGGTTGCCCGAATTAAAAACTTCGGAGCCACTATTCAATCTAACATCCCGGTCTCTTGCTGGATTGATTCCGCCGGCAATCGGATATATATTCAAAATAAAGTACTCCCTGGTCCGCTTGCTCCGGATGAAACCGCATCGGTATCTTTTCCTAATTGGCTGGTCGGTCCAGCCAATACAATTTATCAGATAAGGATATTTACCGATATGCCGGATGATTCTAACCGGTCTAATGATACAACAAAAGGAACAACAATCGCTTTTTGGGTTAGAGATACCCTAATTGTCCCCTGGCGGCAAATAATCCCGACACTGGACGGTATTATTCAACCCGTAGAATGGCTGGATGCCCTAAAAATAGATATATCGGATGTCCTGGGTAGAGAAGAGCCCGGAATTCCCCGGGCACCGGGCAGTGCCCTCTTTTATTGCAAACACGATTCCCAGTATGTCTATTATGCCGTGGATATGAGACCAGCGTTATCCCGGGATAGTTTTGACCAGATTGGAATCTATGTTGATGAGAATTATGACCGCACCTGGGCTAAGGACTCCTCAGAAGGTAATCATTGGTTTACTTGGATTGGCAAAGACTCGGTAATCTATCGGGCCTGGCTTGGTGTTGGTGGACCAGTTTGGAACCGCTCGGGGCCAGGAAACGGTTTATCTGCCGCCAGTATCCTCTCCGGACATATGCAGTTTGAAATGGCGATTGAAAAAGGAAAAGAGAAGTGGAATTATAACATCTCATCGGGGGTTGACACTGTTGGATTATATATATTTGCCTTAGACCAGCCGGGCAGTATATTTTATGGACACTGGCCAACCAGGATGCCCGGCACCCAGTTTAGTTCGCCGGCGGCTTATGGAACAGTAATCTTTAGCCAGCAGACATATTCAGTCAAAGAAGAGAAAAACTCACCCCAAAAGGGGTTAAAAATTGCCAATCCTTTAAGAATACCCCTCATACTCAATGATATCTCAATTTTAAAGATTTACGATGTATCGGGTAAATTGATAAGAGAGATTAAACAAACGGCGAATACCAAAGTTCTGTTGTGGGATGGCCGGGATGCTCAAAGACAACTGGTGCCGACCGGAATCTATTTCCTTCGGATAGAAGGCAAAGAGGCAAAAGGGACGAAAAAAGTGGTCGTTTTGCAATAACATTGGTTATTGACAAAAAGGAAACATTACAATATAATTTAAGACAATATAATTAAATATAAAAGATGGAAAGATTGACTGGTAATAAAAAGAGAGGTATTTTTCCCCTATTATTTCTCTTTTCTTATTTTAGACGGGTTATTAGAAGAGGCGATAACCCCAACTCTTTTTTTGCCTCTGACTTTCTAATCAGGGCGGGATTAGAAGGTTCTAAAATACCGCCCAATATAGTAAGGAGGGAAATATGTATAAAGTAATCAACCTTATTGCCCTATTACTTGTGGCGACTCTTGCCCTTGAGAACTCATCCGTTCCGCCGGCTTCCTTATTATCCGCTCCGGGCGAAAACCGCCAGAAGGATGCGCTTCCCCAATTATTACCCCTTGAAGAGAATACAGCGACTTCTTCATCAGAACCTATTTCGGTCACCAGCCAAACCTGGACCGACATTGCTAAACCAGCAACTACTCCGGACCGGCTATCGGCTGGGGTAGTCTATAATCCGATGAATGATAAAATCTATCTGTATGGTGGAGCGACCGCCGGCGCAGCCGGTGACCGAGTAAATCTCTGCCAGGAATACGACCCAGTCAATAATACCTGGACGAATAAAACCGCAATGGCTAATCGCCGTAACTGGATAAAGGGGTTCTGGACCAAAAACAATAAACTCTACGCCATTGGTGGCATCAATGAGGCAAACACTTTCTTGACGGTTAATCAGGAGTTTGACCCGGATGCCAATACCTGGACAACGAAGGCCCCTTTACCAGCCGCTCGTGCTGCCTATCTCGGAGGAGTCTGGCGCGATTCACTAATTTATCTAATGGGCGGATTGGATGCCTCTTCGGTTGGTCGGACCGAGGTTTATATCTATGACCCCTGGTCCAATACCTGGACTACTGGAACCCCTTTACCACGGGCCGGTGATATGGGAGATGCGGTGATTGTTGGCGATACCATCTTTATCACCAATGCCTGGAATAGACCGGGAAGTTCTTGCTGGCCAAATTTAGTTAAGGGTGCGATAAATCCAGATAATCCAACCCAAATTACTTGGATAGACGGACCAGCATTTCCCGCCCCTACTATGTGTGGCGGAGCGGCGGCATTAGGTCGGGATGTCTACTGGCTTGCTGGATTCCTTGGTGCACAGACGGTAACTAACCGCTGGTGGAAATATGATGGAACAACCGGGGCAATTGTTGAGATGACGCCTTTATATCCAGTAACTCTGGCTCGTAACTGCTATATGTGTTCCCGGCCTTCGGAGTATGCCCTATATGTGATAGCCGGTGATGAAGGTGGCAACTGGTCGGCTCCTAATCAACGATATGCCAAGATAGTCTTACGACCTCCACCAGCAATTGATATGGGGGTTGATGCCATAAGAAGCCCAGCGACACTGGTTAACCCGGGTGCAATTATTACACCAATTGCCCGGATTAAAAACTTTGGAACCGCTGCTCAATCTAATATCCCGGTCTATTGCTGGATTGATTCCGCCGGCACCCGGATATATGGTCAAAATGTCACATTCCCTGGTCCGGTTAATCCGAATGATACCGCCTTAGTATCCTTTCCTGATTGGCTGGTTGGTCCGACCGGTGCTACCTACCAGGTGAGGATGTTTACTGATATGCCTGGTGATGAAAACCGGGCTAACGACACCACAAAACGGACAGTCTCCGTTGTTCCAACCGGAGTTCGTGAGATAAAGACCAACCCCCTTCGGGAGATTAAAATCAATAACCCGTTAAGGATGCCTCTGGTTCTAACAAATACCTCTCATCTGGAGGTCTATGATGCCACCGGGACGATAATCCAAGAGATAAATCAACCGTCAGATGCAGGTTGTTTAGTATGGAATGGAAAGGATAAATACGGACGAACGATTCCAAACGGAATTTACTTCCTCAAGATAAGAAGCGATAATGGCTTATTGACGACTAAGGCAATCGTCCTGCGCTAAAGATAGCGAGAAAAAGAGAAGCGGAGAGGGTCTTCCTCTCCGCTTTTTATTTCTATCTTGATTTTTTATCTCTTTCCGATAATATTATTATATGGCGAAAAAAGTTGCTCATATAATTTTGGGATTGATAATTGGCATCTTAGTATCTTTTTTAATCTTTTCCCTTATCGAGATTAAATTACCTACTTTCCCAAAATCGCCAAAAACTTCTCATCCATCCCCTTCGCCTTATATCCTTCCAACATCGGCGATTCAGGATGAGATTACCAATTCCCGTCGGAATGCCATTGTCCTTGCTGCCCAAAAGGTCAGCCCCGCGGTCGTCTCAATCACCGTCACTCAGGTTAAAATTGTCTCTTCTCCTTTCTATTCGCCATTTTCTGACCCATTTTGGTCCGATTTCTTTCGCGACTTCTTTCCCCAGAGGAGATTTAAGGAGGAGATTAGGGGATTAGGTTCAGGAGTGATTATTAGCCCGGATGGTTATATCGTGACCAATTCCCATGTCGTGGAGATGGCAACCGAAATTAAAGTGACACTTCCCGATAAAAGGGAGTTTACCGGAAGGATTGTTGACTTAGACCAAAATCGGGATTTGGCACTTTTGAAGATTGAAGGAAATAACCTACCCTATGCCCAATTGGGAAATTCTGATGACCTAATGATTGGCGAATGGGCGATTGCCTTGGGCAATCCCTTTGGCACACTAATTCAGGACGCCAAGCCAACCGTCACGGTTGGCGTTATATCCGCCCTAAATCGGACGATTTCCTCCCAGAGAGTTGGCCGAACCTATGAGGATATGATTCAGACCGATGCGGCAATCAATCCAGGGAACTCTGGCGGACCGCTGATTAATGCCCAGGGTGAGGTAATTGGCATCAATACCTTTATCTTCACTCATGCCGGTGGCTCGGAGGGAATTGGTTTTGCCATTCCCATCAATACCGTTAAGAAATTTGTTGCCGAGGCCAAGGAGCAGAAACCAGAAGAGAAAACCGAAGCGGTGGAAACAAAATTGGGAATAACCGTTTCAGATATCAACCGGACATTACAGAAGAGATATCGGCTGACAATGGATAAAGGGGTAGTAGTCATCCGGGTAAAACCGAATACGATGGCTGAGGCGATTGGCTTAGAAGAGGGGGATGTGATAATCTCAATCAATGGCCAGCGACCAAACTCGGCACGAAACTTCAAGGAAATAGCCGGAGGAATCAAAAATCGGATTGAGATGACAATCAACCGCCAAGGTGAGGAGATAAGAATCTTCTATCGCTACTAAAATGAACTTTCGTTATCAGACAAAGGAGATGGATAAAATCTGGAAGGAGGAGAACCGATTCCGTTATTTCCTAAAAGTAGAAAAGGCAATTGCGGCAACTCAGGCGGAATTAGGTATCATCCCGAAAGAGGCCTACCAGTATATAAAAAAGGCAAAATATAAATTAAAGGAGGTTGAAGAATTTGAGAAGATAACCGGACACGATGTGATTGCCTTTGTGCAGAGTTTGGAAAAGAGTATCCCCAAATACTCGGAATATATCCATTTTGGTTTAACATCTTATGACATCGTTGATACCGCATTGGCTTTAAGATGCCAGGAGACATGTTGTATAATCTTAGATTCTCTGGCCAATCTAAAAGAGACGATTAAGGAATTAGCGCTCCGGTATAAAGATACGCCAATGATGGGTAGGACGCATGGGGTACATGCGGAACCGATAACCTTTGGTCTAAAGTGTCTATCATGGTATACCGAAATTGAAAGGGGTATTAAGCGAATTGAAAGGGCGAAAAAGGAGATTTCTTTCGGCAAAATTTCCGGGGCGGTCGGTTCCTTCAGCCAACTTTCGGTGGCGGTTGAAGAAAAGACCTTAAAGAGATTGGGATTGGAACCGGAACCAGTCTCAACCCAAGTTCTACCCCGGGATCGCATTGCCGAACTAATCTCGGTAATGGCGATAACGGCCACTTCCTTAGAAAGAATCACCACCGAGATTAGAAATCTCCAGCGAACCGAGATTGGTGAAGTCGCCGAACCATTCTTTGCCGGACAGAAGGGGTCATCGGCGATGCCCCATAAGAAAAATCCGATTCTTTGCGAGCGAATCTGTTCCTTGGCCAAAATCATCCGGGCGCAAATCATTCCCTCTCTGGAAAATATCCCCCTCTGGCACGAAAGGGATTTAACCAATTCGGCCGCGGAAAGAATCATTCTCCCCCTGACCTTTAATCTCCTTCACTACTCAATCCTTACCCTCAATAAGATTCTTAAAAATTTAGCGGTCTTTCCAGAAAAGATGAAAGAAAATATCCGAGAATCAAAAGAACAGTTCTATTCTCAGACCTTGCTCCTTTATCTTATCCGGAAAGGGCTAAAACGGTCTTACGCCTACGAGATGGTTCAGAGGTTATCATTTAAGGCAATTGAAGAAGAAAAGGATTTAAGTAAGGTAGTAAAAGAAGATAAGGAAATTAAGCGCTACTTAAAGCAAAAGGAGATCAAAGAAATCTTCTCCTTGAAGAACCTTTTAAGGAATGTTGATTCTATCTTTAAGCGGGTTTTGTCTGAGGAGGTAAAAAATGATTGACTTTTCTTTAACCGAAGAACATTTGATGGTGCAAAAGTTAGCCAGGGATTTTGCCCAGAAAGAGGTCTTGCCGAAGATAAAGGAAAATGACCGGAATGCTTATTTTGACCCAAATATCTTAAAGAAGATGGCCGAACTGGGAATATTGGGGCTCTCAATCCCGGCAAAATACGGTGGCACCGGATTTGACTACCTAAGTTTAGGGCTGGCCTGCGAGGAATTGGAATATGTTGATACCTCTTTGCGGGTCATCCTCTCGGTTCACATCGGATTGAATAGCCTCACCCTTCTTTCTTGGGGGAACGAAGAACAGAAGAAAAGATATCTCATCCCTCAGGCAAAGGGCGAAAGGATTGCTACCTTTGGTCTAACCGAACCGAATGCCGGGAGTGATGTTGTGGGAATTGAGACCAGGGCGGAAAAGAAAGGTGATTTTTATATCCTAAATGGGGAAAAGATGTGGATTTCTCTTGCCGATATTGCCGATAATTTCCTTGTCTTTGCCTGGACCGATTGGGAGAAAAAGAAGAAACGGGACCACTCAGGTATGAGTTGTTTTATTGTGGAACGGGGGATGAAAGGATTGACGACCGCCACGATTCACGGCAAGTTAGGAATTAGAGCCGGAAATACTGGCTCAATCTCTTTATCCGATGTCGCGGTCCCAAAGGAAAATCTCTTGGGAGAAGAAGGTGAAGGGTTTAAGATTGCAATGTTTGCCCTTGACCAGGGAAGGTATACCGTGGCTTGGGGTGCGACCGGTTTAATCAAAGCCTGCCTTGATGCCTCAGTGAAATACGCCAAAGAACGAAAGACATTTTTGGTAAATATCGGTGAACATCAGTTGATTAAAGAGATGATTGCCCAGATAGCTTCGGATTATGAGGTCTCCCGACTTCTCTGCCTCAAGGCCGGTTGGTTAAAAAATCAGGGACTAAGAAATACCAAAGAAACTTCTCTGGCCAAGATGTTCGCCTGTGAAGCCGCCGAGCGGGCCGCGAGTAATGCGGTTCAGATTCACGGCGCCTATGGTTATTCTGACGAATACCCAGTGGAGAGATATTACCGCAATGCCAAGGGTGCCCAGATTTATGAGGGCTCAAGAGAAATCCATAAACTGATGCAAGCCGATTATGCCTTAGGTTATCGGGTTGATAAACCATTAAGGTGTAATTTGCCAAGACCTGAGGAATAACGGAAAAATCTTAAAGGAGAGAATATGCCGACCATCTATCTAAAATCGGGTGGGCAGTGTGAATGTGATGGCTACACAATAAAGGACAACTGCGTGAAGGCGGTCGGGGTAAAATTTATTGATACCAAGACACCAGAGAAAAAAGACCAGCCGGAGGCGGTTATCCCTTTGTGCAACATACTTTATATAACGAAGTAATATACTGGTAAATAATCTTTTGCCCCGGATGAGAATATGAATTTAGGATTTATCTTTCCCGGACAAGCCTCCCAATTCGTCGGTATGGGAAAAGACCTTTATGAAAGTTTTCCGGAGGCGCGGCGAGTTTATGACGAGGCAGTTAAAATCTTAGGGATGGATATAAAATCCCTCTCTTTCTTTGGTCCGGAAGAAGAACTGCGAAAGACCTATATAACCCAGCCCGCCGTCCTGGTTCATTCCATCGCCGTTCTGGAAATATTACGGAATAAAAATATCCATCCAGAGATTGCCTTTGGGCACAGTCTCGGTGAATACACCGCCCTTTATTGTGCCGGAGTATTTGATTTTTCATCGGTTCTTAAAATTGTCAAAAGGCGCGGGGAGTTGATGTTCTCCGAAGGAGAAAAAAATCCCGGAACGATGGCCGCAATCGTTGGACTGAGCGAGGAGAAGGTAAAGGAAATCTGTGAAAGAGTTAAGGGGATTGTTGTGCCCGCAAATTTTAATGCCCCGGACCAGATTGTCATCTCTGGAGAAATTGCCGCGGTGAAAGATGCCATAGAAGAGGCAAAGAAGGAAGGGGCGCTAAAAGTGATTCCGCTACCGGTCTCCGGTGCCTTTCACTCACCATTATTAAAAAATTCTGGGGAAGAGTTTAAGGAATTTCTCAAAGGTTTTACCTTTCAGGATGCCCGATTCCCGGTAATTATGAGTAGTGGTGATATTACGACCAATTCCTCAGAAATAAAGGCTCGCCTCTTTGAACAATTAACCAATCCGGTTCTTTTCACGACGATGGTAAAAAGGGCAAAAGAGAAGGGATTGACAAAATTTTGGGAAATTGGTCCGGGAAAAGTATTACAGGGACTCGTCAGGCGAATTGATAAAGAACTTACCGTTCTGCCTTTTGGTAAAAAAGAAGACATAGAAAGTATCCCGAAGGATTTCTAATCAGCCATCATCTCCCTAAGCCAGTTTTAGTATGGGATTGCGCCCCGTGGAGTTTTTGACTTCATCAACTGGCCGAGGATTCTGAGCGGTTCTCTAATCCTATCTCTGTGTCCTTTTCTAAAGCTCCTTCTTAGCCTCATTTTGATTGGCTAATTTTAGTGTTTACCGAACATCGTGCCGAAAAATAGTACGTGTGGCAATTGACTTTTTCCAAATAAAGGGTAAAATAAGATATGAAACGAACTTTTTTTACATCAGAGTCGGTGACCGAAGGACATCCGGATAAGATTTGTGACCAGATTTCCGACGCCGTCTTAGACGATATATTAAGACAGGACCTCTATGGACGAGTGGCCTGTGAGACATTTGTTACGGTCGGTTTGGTTATCGTTGGCGGCGAAATAACAACTCATGGTTGGGTAGATATACCGAGATTAGTCCGCTCTCTATTGAAGGATATTGGTTATACGGATACCCGGTATGGGCTTTCGGCTGAGAACTGCGCTATCTTAAATGCCATCGGAACCCAGTCGCCGGATATTGCCCTCGGTGTTGACCAGGGTGGAGCCGGCGACCAGGGTTTAATGATTGGCTATGCCTGCCGGGAGACGCCGGAACTTATGCCGCTCCCGATAATCTTAGCCCATAAATTGACCAGAAGACTGAGTGAGGTGCGAAAGAAAAAACTCCTCCCCTATCTCGGTCCGGATGGCAAGTCTCAGGTGACCGTAGAATATATTGATGGCAAACCAGTCCGAGTTGATAAAGTGGTAATCGCCGCCCAGCACACCGAAGAGGCCTTGGATAAGACCAGTGAGAAATTTTCCCAAAAGGCAAGAGAAGAGATAATAGAAATGGTGATTAAACCAGTAATCCCCGAAGAATTTTTAGACAAAGATACGAAATTTTATATTAACGAAACCGGACGCTTCATTATTGGCGGTCCGCAATCCGACACCGGGATGACCGGCCGAAAGATTATCGTTGATACCTACGGTGGGCGGGTGAGACACGGCGGCGGTGCCTTCTCTGGTAAGGACCCGACAAAGGTTGACCGAAGTGCCTCTTACTTTGTCCGCTATGTCGCAAAGAATCTGGTGGCGGCTGGACTGGCCGATGAAGTGGAATTAAGCCTAGCCTATGTAATTGGTAGAACGGAACCACTCCATATCACGGTTAATTGCTTTGGTAGCGGAAAAATTCCGGAAGAAGAGATTTTATCCATCGTCAATCAACTCTTTGACTTCACACCCCAGGGAATAATTGATAAGTTAAATCTGCGTCGACCGATCTATCTCCCCACCGCCTGTTATGGACATTTTGGCCGAGAAGAAGAAAACTTCACCTGGGAGAAATTAGATATGGTGGAAGAGATAAGAAAATTAGCCGGGGTATGATTTTCGGTAATGAAGGAGGTTAATATGGATTATCACATAAGAGATATAAAATTAGCCGAAGCGGGTAAAAAAAGGATTGAGTGGGCGGAACGGTTTATGCCGGTCCTGCGTCTCATCCGAGAACGGTTCGCGAAAGAAAAACCATTAAGGGGGATAAGAATATCCGCCTGTTTACATATCACAACCGAGACCGCAAATCTCGCTCGGACATTAAAAGCCGGTGGCGCCGATTTAAGACTCTGCGCCTCCAATCCCCTCTCCACCCAAGATGACACCGCCGCGGCCATTGTGAAGTATTTCCGAATCCCGGTCTTTGCCATTAAAGGCGAAGACCGAAAAACCTATTATGACCATATTCGGTCGGCCCTAAGACATAAGCCGAATATTACAATTGATGACGGTGCGGATTTAGTTTCCACCATCCATCAGGATAAAGAAATTGACGGAAAAATCTACGGCGGCACCGAAGAGACGACAACCGGTGTGATACGACTGAGAAATATGGAAAAGGACAATGTCCTGCGGTATCCAATTATCGCCGTGAATGATTCTTTGACGAAATATATGTTTGACAATCGCTATGGCACCGGACAGTCAACGATTGATGGCATCTTACGGGCAACCAATTTTCTCTTTGCTGGTTCAACGGTTGTTGTCTGCGGCTACGGGATGTGTGGCAAAGGTGTCTCACTACGGGCAAAAGGTATGGGGGCGGATGTGATTGTCACCGAAGTTGACCCAATTCGGGCATTAGAAGCGAAGATGGATGGTTTCCAAGTTATGCCCCTTTCAAAAGCCGCGCAAGTTGGTGATTTGTTCATTACGGTTACCGGTGATGTGAATGTCATTGGCCAAGAACATATTAAGTTAATGAAGGATGGAGCAATCCTGGTTAACTCCGGACACTTTGATGTTGAGATTAATAAAAAAGCACTCCGGAAACTAAGCACCAAAGTAAGAAAGGTGAGAGACTTCTGTGATGAATTTACCCTAAAAAATGGTCGGAAGGTTTATCTCTTGGCTGCTGGCCGGTTGGTCAATCTCTCAGCCGCCGAAGGACATCCAGCAATGGTAATGGATATGTCATTCGCCAATCAGGCGTTAGCCTGTGAATATTTAGTTAAGGAAGGAAAGAATTTAGAAAAAAGGGTCTATAAATTGCCCTATAAGATAGATTGTGAGATTGCCCGTTTGAAATTGCGGTCAATGGGTGTCTCAATTGACTGCCTAACTGCGGAACAGGCAAGATATATTTCGGATTGGCGCTTAGGGACCTAAAAGAAAGCACCTTCCCTTATCGGCGCCGCTTTCTGGTTAAATTTGTGATATTAAATAGTTGATGATTTTTCTCTTGGCTCTTTTCAATTCCCAACTCATTTTGGAAGATAATTCTATCGTCTTCGCCTGAATGCCCAAGAGATAAACTTCACAGCCGCACTCCTTTTCGATAAGGTGCAGAAAAAGGGAGAGGGGTAAGGTATGGGTGGAAAGGGAAAAGAGGGGTAATTTTTCCCAATCACTTTTGGCAAAAAAACGAAACTCACCGGGCTTCCCATTAAAATCACAGGCATCAAGGACGATAACCTTTTTTGGCTTTAACTCTAAAATCTTAAACAGATAATTCTCCGGGGTTGATTCACAATCAATGACATTTTTATAACCCATCTTGATTAAATCCTTAACGATTTCACTGCCGATTCGGTCGTCGCCCCGGAGGGGATTTCCAACCCCGATAATTAAAGTCTCCATCGCCTTAAATATTCTCGGGCCTCTTCTTGGTAGTCGGCCAATCGGATATATCCATTACCTTTTTTTACCCGGAGGATTGCTAAGAGATTTTCTTTCGCCTTTTCTTTATTGCCCAGTGCATAATAAGCCCGAGCGAGGATGAGTTGATTTTCACTGATTGGCGATACCTTCTTCGGATAGCGCTTATAGATTTCTAAGAGTTCTTCGCCGATTTTTATTGACTGCTCAAAGGAATGAGAATAAAAGTATAAATCCCGGAGAAGCCTTAAAAAGGTGCGGTTTTTGGGATATCGGCTCAAGAGATTATGCAAAATACTCTCGGCGGTTACGAACTGTTTCTCTTGGACTAAAAGATAACTTAGGGCATAGGCGGCGGTTACATCAAAATAGCGGTCGGCTGTCGCTCTTTTTATCTCTTCTATCCCTTTGTTAACTGACCCAAAGAGTGAGAGACCGGTTAGATATCTACTTGCCCTGGCCCGAAAGTATTCAATCAATCCTAATCCAAGGTGGGCACCATTCGGTTGGGGATTTTTTTTGAGGGAATTCTTTAATAACCGCCGCGCCTTTAATCCAAAGTGGAGGGCTGACCAGTAATTTTTTCGCCAACCTTCAAAGACTGCCCGGTAGAGATAACTAGCCCCCTGATAGAAGTCGTCATTTTGGCAAAGTGCCCGATTCAAAGTTAGGTGATGATATTGATAAAATTCTTCCTTTAACTCCTCACTCCCTTCATCAAACATATTGAGTTGCCGAAGAGCGGTTTTAAAAAAATAACCCTCCGGTCGCTCGGGAATGAGAGTGATGACCGCTTGGAAGGTGCTATCCGATTTTGGGAAACTTTCCTGATACGCGTAGGTTAATCCCAATTTGATTAAGGAATCAATCTTGTCGCCGAATTGTTGGGCGGAAATTAAGGCATAACCCCAAAACAACCACCCGGTCAAAACACCACACCATACTTTAACTCGGGCGATAGGCGATAGCATCCATCTCAATTCTCGCCCCCTTCGGGAGAGCAGAAACTTGCACCGTAGTGCGGGCCGGAAAGTTTTCTGGGAAATACTCTTGATATACCTCGTTGACCTTTGGGAAGTCGTTAATGTCAACTAAAAAGATATTCACCTTTACTACTTCCCTTAAACTGACACCACCGGCTTCCAGAATTGCCTTAATATTTTCTAAGACCTGCCTTGTCTCATATTTTATATCACCTTTAATTAACTGATTCGTCTTCGGGTCAATTGGTATCTGACCAGAGGTGAAGATAAAATTGCCCACCTGGACTGCTTGGTGGTAAGGTCCAATCGGGGCCGGTGCCCGGTCAGTATAGATTACTCTCATTGGGCACTGTTTTCTCTTCGGGCAACCAAAGAGCGGCAATATCTCTTAACAATTATAATATAACTCATATTCTCGGGGATGGGGAGATTCGTTAATCAGTTCTTCTTCCAATTTCTTTCTCTCAATCCAGAATTCAATCACCTCGTTCGGGAAAACGCCGTTTCGGGTAAGAAAGTCGTTATCTTCCTGTAATATCTCAAGCGCCTCTTTTAATGATGAGGGCAATGACTTCTCTTTTAAGGGGAAGTTTTTCTCAATTCCGTCCAATCCGGCAAGAAGGATACCGGCAATCGCCAGATAGGGATTACTGGTTGCGTCGGGAATCCGATATTCGATACTCATCTTTTTATAATCCTTTATATATCCCGGGATGCGGATGGTGGCGGTGCGGTCACCAAATTGATAAGAAGTTTTGGTTGGTGTTTCAAAATGACCGCTCAACCGGCGATAGGAATTGGTAGAAGGCGCACAAAGCGCACAAAGGGCCGGGGTATGATAGAGAATGCCCGCGATATATCTCCTAGCAAAATCGGAGAGGCGATTTCGCCGCTGCCCAAACAGAGATACCCTCCCCTTTTCTAAGTAGTGGTGGAGATGAAGCCCAGAACCAGGCTCAAAAGGAAATGGCTTCGGAAGAAAGGTAGCACTCTTGCCGTATTTTTTAGCTAAATTTTTTGTGATATATTTCCCAATTAAGATACCATCAGCCGCTTTTAGGGTAGGCAAAAAGTTTATTTCCACCTCCACCTGTGAGAAACTTCCGCCTTCGTGGTGGTGGTATTTAACAGGAAATCCGAAGGCGGTTAAAAGCTCAGAGACCTCATTGCGCAAGAGGGTCGTCTTATCTAAAGGCGGGGCGATTTGATAGGCACTCCCCTCGGTTAAAAAGAACCCATCCGTTGATACCTTTTTATCCTCTTCACTGACCAATTCATAATAGCCACTTGTTTTGTCCAAGGAAAATTTCACTTGGTCAAGAAGATAAAATTCCAATTCACTTAAAAAGAGAATGCGGTCGCAACCGGTCTTTTTTCTGACTAAATCAGCGGCCTTTCTTAAAATCTCTCGTGGGTCTTTGGGATAAGGAGCATCCCTTAGATAAAAGTTGCCGAAAAAAGAATAAGCCGAGGTAAAGGGGTCAAAAAAATAAGATGTGGGGTCTAATCTTATTGTCAAATCGCCGGCTTGGACAACCTTAAAACCAGGGAGGGAAGAGCCATCAACCCCGATACCGTTTTCTATCACCTCTTCCCATTGTTCTTTGGGAATTGATAGATGATGGAGGCGACCCAAAAGGTCAGGGTATTTTACATCGAAAAATCTTATATGCTTCTCTCTCTCAAGTTTATGCAACAGTTTTTTTAGCACCTTTAATTATAAGGAAATTTAAGGAAATTTCAATAGGGTATTGAGTCAATTAAATGGGAGCCCTTGTCGGATTTTTGGGAGGATGCTTGACGAAAGGAGGAAGGAATGCTTATTGAAACCAGACAAAGGCTCCCATATATTTTTCTAGTCTTATTACACACCTCACTAATTATTATACCCCAAAATATTAAATCTGTCAAGTATCCTCTACCCCTTAGCATTTAACCAATTCCTCTGGTTAATTATACAAGATACCAAGCAACCTGTCAAGGGTCGGCCGATAAAGGCTCGTTAATTGATTAACTTAAAGGGATTGAAGTTAGGAGGTCCAATACCGAAAAAGATTTTTAGTGAGATGACTCTCTAAGAAAAAAATTAAGGGGTTGGAGATTATTCCCCTCGCGGGCTGACTAATCCCCAACCCCACCTGATTAATTCCTATTCAAGTCGGAATTCAACTCGGCGATTTTGCGCTAACAATCCATTGACTCGGGGGCGGGTCCGACCATAACTTATCATCCGCAGTCTCTCTTGGGTAATTCCTTGAGAAATAAGGTAGTGATAGACTGTCTCCGCCCGTCTCTTCCCCAGTTGGAAATTATACTCGTCAGTGCCAATCTCACAGGTATGCCCCTCAATCATTACTTTTAATTCCGGATTCTCCTTTAAGATTTGGGCATTTCTTGCCATAATCGGCATCATATTCGGGAGCAAGGTCGCATCATCAAAGTTGAAGTAGACAATTTCCAGTGACGGTGGGGAAACAATTTTCTTTTCTTCACCGATTTTCTTCTTCTTTAATTCCACCTCAACCCTTTCGGTTGTGCCTGCCGCAATCGTTAATATTCGGTGCTCGGTTTCGTATCCTTCCTTCTCAAAGGCGATTTTTATCTCACCAGGCTCTATCTCCTTGATTTCAAATTCGCCATTGCTGTTAGAGAGAATTGGCGGTAATTGAGGATTACCTACCAAGATTTTTACGGAAAGTGGGGTTTTGGTATCGGCATCAAATACCTTTCCCAAGATTGCCCCGAAGATGGGTTTAGGTATCGGTGATGGCGTTGGCATCTTCGGTTGGGGTTTAGAGAACAACGAATGATTAAAAGCAATTCCTAAGGCAAGCCGTTCATAATTGCCACCCCAAAGCAGGGCCTCCATTTTGGAAAGGGCTGTGGCAATCTGGATTGGTCCAATATTTCCCCGCACTCCGAGATTTATATCGCGACCATCGGCTTCTAATCCCAACCGTAAAAAGTCTTGAATGTGAAGTTCTAACCCACCAAATAGACCAAAAGCCCACTGGTGTTTAGTATTGAAGAAGACATCGGTATTCAAGTATTGACTCCGGTCGCCATAGCCGACATATCTTCCCCGACCAATACCGATATGGACCCGAAAGAAATCAGTGATTGATTTTGTGGCAACGCCGAACAGGGAAAAATTCTCAGCTGGTTTTAAGCCGGCGGTCTTCTGATAAGAGAAGTCATCAAACCAAGCAGAGTTTAAGCCGTCGCCCTTAGATGATATATCCTTATTGATTCCGATATCATGGATCCCCCAGGCAAAGGCAAAATCCTGTGCCCTTTCGGGCTTTATGAGAAGATGAGTAAACCCTAAGACATAATTCCTCCGAGTATAAGCGGTAATAGAGAATTCTAATTGGTTCGCCACTCCGATGCGGAAATTTGCTCCATCTTCGTAATATTTATCACTGGAATAACTGGGGATTCTTTCCAAGCCGAAGGAACCATTATAGTTAAAGGCGAAGGTCTTTTCGGCGAGTATTTGGGCAGTTGGGATGTCAATCAGGACTGAGGAACGGTCAAATTCGGCAAAGAGGAAACCAATAAGAAGTAGAATTAAAGGGAAGGTTTTTAGATATTTCATAATTCCTCCTTTCTCAATTCCTGCCTCATTAATTATTATAACCTAAAAATTTAATTTTGTCAAGTGGGATGCCGGCGAAGAGTTAAAATATTCAATAAAAAATAAGGCGACATAACTGAAATAGGCTCCCTACCTTCCCAATAATAGCACTCATAATAGAAAAGAGAATAGAATCCAGAATAGAATTGATAATAGCCTCCCCAATAGCACCCCCAATAGGACAGAGAATAGGATACCAAATAGGAAGGAGAATAGGACGCTCAATAGGATAGAGAATAGGATTACAAATAGGTAAGAGAATAGAATACCGAATAGAATTCCGAATAGGCAGGAGAATAGAATATAGAATAGGGCATTTAATACCATCTCCAATAGCACCCCCTGTAGCACTCCCCCCTTTATAAAGAAAAATCCCCTGCGGTGCGAATTGGTAAATACACTTTACGCTTCACGCTCTACGCTTTACGCCTTAGGTGTCAGTTTAATCCTCTCATTTTTACCTCCCAAGTAT
>CAYRLZ010000044.1:0-6514 GCA_964425275.1 uncultured bacterium
ATTAGAAAGAGTGAGATTGATAAATTTGTTTTAGAGGGGGAACGGGTGAGGTGTCCAGCGGGAAAGTATTCAATCGGGAAGATAATTCAGGTGATTTTTAGTAAAGGCAAGATTTCCCAAACCCACTTTTTCAGAGTTCTCAATGAACGATACTTGACAATTTCTGGTATTTGGGTTATAATATTAGTTAGGAGGTGTGAATGGAGGCAATAAATTTCAAAAGACTGGAATGGCTTGATTATTATTTAACCGAAGAGAAACCAGGGGTTTATCTACTCTCTAATGATGGCGAGGTTCCCTGTGAGGTCGGCCGGTCCGATGAAAACCTCTTAAAAGAGTTAAAGAAACGAACCGAGGTAATTCGGGGAGTCGATTCCCAATTCGCCTATTTCTGGTTTAAATACTGTGATAGCCCGGATGAAGCCTTTCGTCTCCACTGCGAATTGTGGCACCGTTTCTTTCATAACGGTAACCACCCCCAGAGTAATGGAAAGAATAGAAGGTGTCCAATCTGTGAGGGTGATTGATTAACCCTTCTCTTGTCCGGATGTTATCTCTTGGGTAAGTGGCGTCTGGGGGAAATTTATCGCTCGCGCCTTCTTTTGCCTTTGCCGCCACTTCCGTCTAATTAGTAAACGCTTCCGCTTCTGTTTACTCTTGGTCCTCGCCATTTTCCGAAGAAATTGTTAGGGGATAACTTTATAGACAACATCACCTTCTCGGCACCGCTCCTTGACCTTTAAGCCAATGACATCTCCTTTTTTAGTAGTGGAGACCGCCTGATGTTCAATCTGCATTGATTCCACCGTTTCCTGGAAGTCGGTTGAGTGTCCCTTAATATGAATCGTATCGCCGAGGGAAAGCGGTTCATCAGTAATCTCTAAGATGGCTACACCAATCTTTGAATAATAATGGGTGATTGTGCCAACCTTTAATTCCATATTACCTCCTTAGGGATAAGCCCTTTCCATCATTCGGGGAAAGGGTATCGTCTCCCTTACATGCTGGGCTTTACAAATCCAGGCACAGGTTCTTTCAATCCCCAAGCCAAAACCAGAATGAGGGAAACTACCATAGCGCCGTAAGTCCAAATACCATTCAAAAGCCGATTGGGGTAGACCTTCTTCTTTAATCCTTTTTTCCAATTCCGCTAACGCGTCTTCTCTTTGACCACCACCCAAAATCTCGCCGTAACCTTCGGGGGCCAGAATATCAACATTGAGGGCTAATCGGTTATCTTTTGGGTCGCGCTTCATATAAAATGCCTTGACCGAATGGGGATAGTGATGAATCATCACTGGCTTATCAAAACTCTCCGAGATGACTGTCTCTTCGTCTCCCCCAAAGTCATCGCCCCATTCAATCGGCTTATTCTTCTCTTTCAATAACCTCAGTGCCTCATCATAAGTAATCCGGGGAAATGGTTTTTTCACATTTTCCAATTTTGCGATATCCCGCTCCAATATCTCCAATTCTTTTTTTCTTTTGGTCAGTACCCTTTCAATAATATAGACAATCATATCCTCGGCCAGTTCCATTATCCCTTCCAGGTCCATAAAGGCGACCTCCGGTTCTACCTGCCAGAATTCGGTGAGGTGTCTTCGGGTCTTTGACTTCTCCGCTCGGAAGGTCGGGCCAAAACAATAGACCCGACCAAAGGCCGCTGCCGCCGGTTCATTATAAAGTTGCCCACTCTGGGAGAGATAGACCTTCTTACCAAAATAGGCAACTTCAAAGAGGGTGGTTGTTCCTTCACAGGCGGTCGGAGTGAAAATTGGCGCATCAACTAACAAAAACCCTCTGCCATCAAGAAAATCACGACAAGCCTTAATCACTTCGGCGCGAATACGGATAATCGCCCCCGGTCTTCGGGAACGAAGCCAGAGGTGACGGTTTTCCAAAAGGAAATCAATGCCGTGTTCTTTTAGGGCCAGGGGATAATCCATTGCCTCGGAGATTACCCTTAGGTCCTTGGCCACTATCTCATAACCACCCGGTGCCCGGTTGTCTTTTCGGACAACGCCGCGCAGTTCAATAGAACTCTCCTGGGGAATGCGGTCAGCCAGTTCAAATGCCTCGGGTGAACATCTATCCAAAGAAAAGACCGCCTGAATGATACCGGTGCCGTCACGCACCAAAACGAAACGAACCTTCCCTGAGGAGCGGCGGTTATAAACCCATCCATTAAGAGATACTTCTTTTCCTTCCCATTGACCAATTTCTTCAATATAAACCATCAGGATATTTTAATCTAAATACCTGATTTGTCAAGGATGCAAGAAGAGAGAGATGGCTCTTGCCAAAAGGATAAGATTTAGTTATAATGCAGGTTAAAAGGAGGGATAATGGATATTGAACGAGTTGGTGTCGTTGGTGCCGGAACGATGGGCGCCGGCATTGCTCAGGTTTTCGCCTTTACTGGATTCAAGACAACCCTAATTGATATTGAAGAGAAGATTTTAACCCGTGCCTTGACCGGCATTGAAAACGGCTTAAAGCGGCAAGTGGAAAAAGGAAAGATTACCGAGGAGAAGGTAAAAGAGACATTAAAGAACATATCGCCCACCACTGACTATTCTTCATTAAAGGAGGCCTCAATTGTCATTGAGGCGGTGATTGAAGATGTGGCAACCAAAAAAGAAATCTTTCGGAAGTTGGATTCAATTTTACCACCAACCTCCATTATTGCTTCTAACACATCAACAATTTCCTTGACAACTCTGGGAGCGGCCACCAATCGTCCGGATAAAGTTGGCGGTATGCACTTTATGAACCCGGTGCCGGTTATGCAGTTGGTTGAGGTTGTCAAGGGATTGAGGACATCAGAGGCGACAATCAAGACCATCGTTGAGTTGGCACAGAAGTTAGGGAAAACGCCGGTGGTGGTGAACGATTCTCCGGGTTTTGTTTCCAATCGGATATTACTGCCGATGATTAATGAAGCGATATACTGCCTCTTTGAAGGTGTCGCCGACCGAGAGGCGATTGATACGGTAATGAAGTTGGGGATGAATCATCCGATGGGTCCACTGCAATTAGCCGATTTGATTGGGCTGGATGTCTGTTTAGCCATCTTAGAGGTCTTACATAATGACCTCGGGGACCCAAAATACCGCCCCTGTCCTTTATTGAAAAAGATGGTGGCGGCGGGATACTTAGGGCGAAAAACGAAAAAAGGGTTCTATGACTACGGATAAGAAGTTTGAATATAAGATCCAAATTCTGGAGGTGCACTTAAGTCCGATTCTCAGTCTGGCGCGCTGGCAAATAACCGATGAGGAAGGAAAGAGATTAAAGGAATTCAATGAGATTTCTGAATATATAAATCATCTGGGTGAGGAAGGGTGGGAATTGGTCGCAGGTGTTGGCGGTTCGGACCAGCATGGTTTAATCACTAAGGTCTTGATGTTCTTCAAACGGGAAAAGAAGGGTGCGGTTTAATCCGGTTGATATAACCTGCCTACTCTTTGTGGCGACGGTAGCCGGGATTCAGTTCTTACGGGGAACAAAAAATAGTATCGCCCTTATTTTTTATGAGACCCTGGCGATAATTGGTGCCGGCAAGGTTGCCTACGAGGCCGCCAAGGCCAATCATTCTTTTGCCCTATTTTTCTTTCCTACCCTCATTCTCTTTTTTATTCTGGCGCGAATCCTTTATAATTACTTTGACTTCTCGGTTGGCGTTTTTGATATCCTCTTCAGTTTTTTCCTGGGGATTATCGGTGGCTGGGCGATGGGATTTGGTGTGATGCGCTCCTTTTTACCGTTAGTGGTGAAGAAAGAGAATCTTCTCCTTATGGTTCAGAGGTCTTGGATGGCTTCGCAGATTATTTACCTTGGTTTCTTTCGGGAACTATTCGCCATGCTCATTCAGGCAAAATATCATAATGCGCCGGGTGAGTTCTGAATCTGTTCTAAAGAATAAAAAGATGATTACGGCGATTAAACAAACGATGCCGGCGATTACCCCGGCCATCTTTCGTAAAGGAAAGGTTGCGGCTACCTTTTTCATCGCGATTTTCTGTGGCTTATTTCTTCTTCAAAACGAGACAGGAGACCTGCCATCTTATTCCGAAGACGCCAAGAAGTTTACCTAATCTATCCCTCGGTCTTTTGATTCTAATCACCTCAGAAAATAAGACCTGAGTATCCGGAAAGAGTTTCTGCAATTCTCGATCGGTCGGGCGGAAACCGGTATCAATTGGGTCAGGGTGCCGACGATAAAACCGGGGAACCGTTACCACAAGATAGCCGCCGGGGACGAGAAAATTTAATACCCTTTGGACAATCTCCTTCGGATTTCTTAGATGTTCTAAAACATTCGTCAGAAATATGATGTGATAAGGTCTTTCGGGTGAAAATCTTCTAACATCGGTAACAAAATCAATCCCTTCACCAGGCTTTTGGTCGAGATGATGCAGGGCGATGCCCTTTTCTTTTAGGAAAGAAAATATTATCCCCTGCTCGGGCTGGGTTTTAGTTCGGAACCACCAATCACCCGCACCAATATTCAAGCCATTTTTTACCCCGCTTAAATCAATGGAGCGCAACTTATCAATAATCCAATCCGCCTCTTCTTGAAACATAATTAAGTGAAAAGACTATTCATTGGGAATCTCCACTTTTGCTAATTTAGCAATATCAAAACCGGCAAGATTAGATAAGAAACTATCTACCCCTTCATCAAAATTAAACTCCCCATCTTTTTTCATTCGGTAGGGATTATTGTGAGAAATTATGAACTGTTTAATAAAAAGTAATTTAACCCCTTTCTTTTCTAACTTTTGTATCAACTGAGTAACCTGTGGTTCAATCTCCTCGACTACCCTTTTTGCCCGCCGCTCCCTTTCACTTATCGCCGTTGTTAATGGTTGGGAGAGAAATTGGTCAATCTTCTTTAATAATGGGACATAGGCAGCACCCGAAAACCTCGGCCGCTTTTCATAAATTGCCCCCAAGGTGATATAGTATGGTTCTTCAAATTCAAAGGTGAGGTTAGCCTCAGAAACTTTCTCGCCTAAGGTCCTTAGAAAATAGCGATACATCTTTATCACCTCTAATGATTTCTCTTTTATATTGTGAGGCTTTTCGGTATTGAGGGCAAGAATTTGATAGAGCGTCTTTTCCTCCGGGATAATAATTGCTGCAATCTTCTCTTTTCCTAAGGTCTTCATCACCTGCAACCGGTGGTTGCCATCAGGAGTGAGATATCTTCCTTCGGGTGAACGAATTAAAATTATCGGGTCTAAAAAACGGCCAACCTTCTCAATTGAATATCTTAGCCGTGATAAATGAGCAGAAGAGACTTCTCGCTGAAAAGGTGTCGGCTGGCAGAGTTTTAAGGGGACGAGAGAAAATATCTGCCATCTCCCCGAAAACGGTTCTTCATAAACTGATAAAATTTCCACTCCATCTTTTTTCAAGTGGGATAAAAACTGCCTCTTTTCACCTTCATCTTCTTTCTCTACTTTTTTCTTGGGCATAGTTTGTTATACCAGAATTATAATGAATGTCAATAGAAAGGAAAGTCAGCGAATTTGCGGTGGGAAGCGTAAATATTTTTAAATAAAAAGGGCAGAGAGATTTCTCTCTGCCCCGATTGTTCCCGATGTAATTTACTTTATCGTTGCTGAGGTGAGTTCCATATTGAGAATGAATTTATATCCTGGGACATATTCATTCTCCATATACCCCTTAACCATACCTTTGCCATTTGCATACCAATAATACATCTTATTACCGTTCGTATTCAGTTCTATCTTCCAGGCATTTTTATAAGTTCCGGCTTTCACTGTGACATCTTCCTGACTAATCACGGTTGCGGTGGTGGTTGAGTTAACTCTCCAGGACTTATCTTTGGCTAAAGGCTGGACTAAGGTTGTATCCGGTGTCTCATCACTTTTTGATTCATAGGTGAGAATATAGTTTCCGCTTTCTCGGATGTAAGAACTACGGGTAACGACATAGGTTGTTTCATACGGAATTTTCATCTTGATGGTGTCCGTGGAGAAAAATTCCGTGACATCTTCGCCGGTTGTCAATTTATCCTTTTTCCTGGCCTCGGTTTGGATTGTTACTTTTTGGATGGTGTCCGTAGAGGAAGCAGTTTCAATCAAAGAGAGGGAGAAGTAATTCCAGACGCTACCGATGCCCATCGGAAAGTATTCCTCCTTTTTACCGAAGATACCACAACTAAGGAAAAATAAAATAGGTAAAAGCAAAAGTAATCGTTTCATTCTACCCTCCTAAATTTTTAATCACTATCTTAACAAAAGAAACCAGTTTTGTCAATTGGGTAAGGGTATCATTTCTAAACATAATCCCTTATTTTCCTGATGGACAGAAAAAAATAAGCCCCTCTCTAAAATCAAAGACCTGTGGTGTTCGGGGACATCGTACCTAGAAAGAAGGTCATCGCTAAATACCTCTAAATCATCCAGAATTAGAGGAGGAAAAGCAAAAAAGCGATTATCTCTTATATGGGTCTTAGCAAAAACCTCCTCCCGGGGAGTTA
>CAYRLZ010000045.1:0-7843 GCA_964425275.1 uncultured bacterium
AGAAGGGACAAAGGCGGTCTTAGATGAGGTTGGGGTATCGGTTGCGGTCTCGCCATTTTATTTCGCCTATGTTCGGGCATTGTGGCGATTAGTGAAGAGGTATAACGGAAACCGCCTCTTTCGGGAGATTCGGATTATAGAGAGAAAGTGGCAGGCACGGGGTCTAAATTTAGCGGTAATGGAAAAATTACGCACTACCATCTTTGGTGTCACCCTACCGATAATATAAAGGAGATATATATAAATGTTGGGAGGTGAGAGGAAAGATGGATAGATAATCAATACCGAGGGCAAATCCCTTTTTCCTTATCTTAGCCAATCAACTTGTTTACCGGAGGGGAATTTTCTTTTTGGAGGGGGGAGTGCTACAGGGGGTGCTATTTAGGATGGTATTAAATGCCCTATTCTAAGCCCTATTCGCTTACCTATTCTCATTTCTACTCCCTATCCTATTGGTGATGCTATTCTCTTACCTATTGGCAATCCTATTTTCTATCCTACTAAGCCTTCTATTCCCTTTCCTATTGGGGGTTCTATTCTCCGTCCTATGCGGTATACTATCGTGGGTGCTATTTTTGGTCCTATAAAGAGTTCTATTTGGACTTGCATCCCGCTTTGCGTGCGGAATCTTATTATTGGTTCTATACCCGACAGATTAGCTCCTCAAGTTGAAAGGTGAAAGGAAGACAAGAATTCGGACTGGCGGTTGACCCGGTGAATAAGACCTTAATTCCAGTCCCGGAGTTGATGCTTCTTGATAAATGAGTCCAATTAGATTTGACCGGTCTCCGCCGTCGGGAATTCACCGAGTATAACGAAGTGCTTGACACCCTGCCAAAATTTAGTATAATATTTTAATTAAGAGAAAGATATGACATTTTTAGAAATTCTTATGTTGGTCGCATCCGGGGCGACAATCTTCGCCCTTATTGTAGGGGTCTTCTCGGTTTATAATGGCAGAATGACCCGACGAGAAATCTCCCGTCAGATTAGAGAGATAACGGAAAAACTCGCCGAATTTATAATCACCGAAGGCGATAAAACAAGAGAATTGATAAAAGTGTTGAAAGAATAAATCGGGATGGTTTATCATTGGTTATTTTTCTCTAATACCCTTAAATCGGGCGGGGGAAAGTAGTTGGACGACGCCTGACCTTCTTTTATTTCTCGGTTATAATCCAAAGGATAGGGAATAAAGGAAGTGAGAGAAAAGACCGATGGAGCGGAAAGGGATTTTCAACCCTTGACATTGCAGAAGTTTCAATTATAATTAAAATATGAATAAAGGTAATCTGGCACAGGTCTTGCACAGACAGAATAACCCACTAAACAAACTTAAAATATCTGCTGATAATCCCTTAAATCAAAACTTATCCGAGAAGGTGCATCTTCACAAAGCCTTAACTTCACTCCTGCCGAAGAAGTTTCGGCAGAACCCTTCCTTCCCGAGCAAGGCCTGGAGGGAGAGGTTACAAATAAAAGCCTTGGGTATTTGGCGGCACCAAGCCAAGGACGAGGAAAGATACCTTTTGGTGCACAAGGTATCAAAAAGAAATTTAAAAAAGGATAACAAACATGTATCCAAAAACATGGCCACTTCATTGTGAAAAATGTGATTCTATCATTCATCTAGGAGACGATTATTATGTTTGTGAAAGATGTGGCGCAGCAATTTGCTATAAATGTGGCACTTATGGACCTTCGCATGATGTATGCCCGGTTTGTAATTGTGTTGGTCTTCTGCGAAAGGAAAAGAATTATTGACATAATGGCAAATTGTTCCTCCAATTGATATTACGACTTTCCATAAAACTTTTATTTAAAAGATTTCACTACTTCTTTACTAACGGCAAACAACTTTTTGCCTTTCATCCTATTCGCTCTCAATATAAATAAATATCGTTCAATTAGGAAAATATCTTATTCCTTATTTCTGTGCTTTTTGTTAGTATAAGAATAAATAACAATGGGTATTTTCTCAAACCTCAAAAAAGGGGGTATTAAGAGTGGGATTTATTCTCGGTATAAAACCTTGAGAGTCTTTCCGAGAGGAGGTGGTTACTTTCAAAAAAGAGATACAAAAACTGCGATCTCAAAGTTTAACACAGAATGAAAGACGGTCTTGAAATGTTTTTTATTTTTCTTATACTTCTAAAAATATGAAGAAAGATAATTTAAGATTAGCGGGACATTTCTACTTGTGCCTGATTCAGGTAGACAGGTGGAGAAGGAGGAAAAAAGAAGAGGATTTTACCAAAAAGCCTTCAAAATCTTGGTAAATTTACGTATAATAGATATTTAATCTTTCTACTTAAGACCGGAAGGTATGTGTATTTTATCACAACGGAGAAGCCTCTATGCTATCCAAAAGGCAAATCAAGAATCGTGTATATCGGACAGACCGAGAAAAATCCAATGCAGGCACTTACAAGTCTTGCTTGGAGCTTACTCCGTATGCCCGAATTAAAATATAGACGACCTGGTAATAGCCTCTCCGTTTATTTCATACCCGTGGGAGAAAACATTTCCGCCCGCGACCTTGAGCGTGCTTTTATCGCAGTATTTTCAATGCCCTATGGCCAGATCCCCATATTCAACATAGTAGGTAAGTGGTTTACAACGGAAGCAGTTGAAAGAATCAAAGCCAAACTTAGCACTTCTTTGGATATTTTGATAAAAATAGTTAAACTTCTTGAGAAAGAGGAGGAAAAACCCTAGAGACAAACACAAAGATCGCTGTGAGTTCCAAGCATGATAGCAATTAAAAGTATTTCTAACTGTCAATTATCGGGCCTGAACCCGATTTCACCAAAATTTTAGTAGCCTCTGCCAAAGTCAGGTCTTCAAGATTGACAAACCTCTGCCAGTAGAGCATACTATTGGAATTGGCAATCCGCTCAAAGATGAATAAATCAACTAAAAACGAACAGGAAGCTTTTCCCTAAATCCTATTCTTTTTCTTCACTTATTTTGACAGTTGTTTTACCGTAGAGGTCAATAACTCCAACTCACAAACCGCATCTATTTCTATCAGCTTAAACCGGGTGAGTTCACTGCAACGAAGAAGATGGTGAAGGTGGAGTGATTTAACCGTTTAGCGTGTCCGTTGACCGTGAGCCGTTGAAAAATAAGAGAACGGGCGGGGAGAAGTTTCCGCCCCTTTATTTTTGCCGTATTGGATTTAAGAAGGCGGAATCTTGACTTTTGCTATTTTAGCCCGTATAATAAATTATGGAGATTTTATTAGGGATATCATCAGTAGTGATAGCGCTACTTAGCGTGTTCTTGGCGATCTTCCTGACGAAACGCACCGATAGGTTGGTTAAAGAAGAAGATAAGAGGGCGAAGGAGTTGATAGAGAGGATGGATAAAAGGAGTGAGGAAGCGAATGAGCGAACCGAGCGTTTGATTGAAGAGGGAAATCGCCGAACCCAACAAATGATTGAAGAGATGAACCGCCGAACACAAGAGACCTTGCAACATATCGCTAACTTAATGGTTGCCCATAGATAGTGGTATTTTTATCGTTGCCCTTTATTTTTCCGCATCGGATTTAAGACGACCTTTATTTTACCCAAAATTTCATTGTCGCCAAATGAATTGGTTGACTTTTATTGCTATTAGGGTATAATATAGGTTATTTATTAGGAGGACATAATGGAGAAGACCTTATATGTAGGGAATCTTCCCTACACAACGACTAAGGAGAAGTTAGAAGGCTTATTCGCCCAACACGGAAAGGTTGTATCGGTCACCCTGATTGAGAATCCATACACCCATCGGCTAAAGGGCTTCGGTTTTGTCGTGATGGCAACCGAAAAAGAGGCAGAAGATGCAAAAACCGCCCTCAACGGAACCGAACTGGAGGGAAGAAAGATTTCGGTCAGCGACGCCCGGAGGCAAGGAGATGCGCAAATGCAAAGAGAAAGACCACGTTTCCCAAGAAGAGAAAGATTTAAGAGACCAGAAAGAAGGGGGAGATCTCCTTTCCCGAAGAGAAGATTTTAATCTATTCCATCTTTATCACGGAGGCCAGAGACACCAAGGGATTTAATCAGACTAATAAAGACAATAACCCTAGAGGTCCTGCGAAGCAGTGCGGAAGGCAAACCTGGATGAATACCGATAAAATCTTAAACCCGACACAAATTCCAAGCCCCAAAATCCAAAATATGTTTGAGTTTTAAATTTAGGTTTCGTGGTTAAGTCATAGGACCTTTATCTCAACATTAAAGCCCTAACTTCCCTTTGGAAAGGGTTATTTTAGGATAAGCAGTCGGGTCTTAAACTCACGCTCGGAGGTCTTTATCTTTAAGAAATAGATACCGGAGGAAAACCCTTTTGTATTTAACTCTTGAATTCCGTTTTCGCGATTTGAAGCCGTTGTAAGAGGCAATCTTTTTCCGAGGCAGTCGTATATTTCAATATTAGCCTTGCCCATTTGTTTGGGTAGGACAAGATAGACCTTGCCGGTAGCCGGGTTCGGGTAGATTCTAATCCCTGGCTGGTAAATTGCTGGTCGGGTTTCTGGTTCGCTAATGCCGATGTATTGGTCATAGAAATTCTGGGCGCTATCACAATTAGCCAGAAAGGAGAGGGAATCGCTACCGCCCAGAATGGCAAAGGCGACACGTTGGCGGGCACCCACCGGTAAATCAAATGGACCAGCCGAGACGCATACCGACCAGTCATAATTCCGATTGGAACTCGGAAAGGAGTAGGCGCCATTTAAGAATCGGAACTTCATCCCTTCGGTCATCGCCGAATCCGGATAGACAAATCGGGCGTGGTCAATGACAGTGAGATTCCGGGCAGTTGCTGGGAAGAGGAGTTTTATGCCAACGCAGGGGTTAGGGATTGTTGAGTTTCTCATAAACGCGGCTCGGGCTGTGGGTATGGTTCGGGCAACATCGGCCGGGGGACTGGCGGTTGATATATCAAAGTCACAGATAATACCTGAATATAGTCCATTAATCGGCTGGCTTCCAGTATTTTCGTAATCATAGACAAGGATGATGAAGTCATCGTAGCCGGGTTGAACCGACATATAACTATTCTGATAGGTTTGAAGGCCTTTAGGTGATGCGTGGGCAGCGTCGTTATAGATGGCTTGATAATGTTGGTCAGCGAAAATTGGTGGGACAATACCCCGGAGGCTGTCAACAATTCGCCAATCGGTATTCAATGAAGATGCCGGTCGGCCGTAAAATCGGTCAACGATATAACTCTCACTGTTTCCAGCAAGCATACTACCGAAATAGAGGATATTGGCGGCGGTTTTCGGATAACGGAATCCATTTCCCGCATCAAAAGTCGGTGAATCAAATCCGATTGAGCCCAGACAGGTAACCGTCAATTTACAATAACCGGTATCGTGGTCAGCAACAATCCTCCCCCGCGCCTGGGGTCGGCCAACGGTGATGGAGAATTGCGGTTCCCAGGTTCCCTGGTCAGATGTTACGGAAACGGTGAAGTTCACATTACTCCCGGGTGGGGTTGAAGGAGAAGCAGTTAGCCGATAAAAATCACCCATGGCAGTGTCACCCTGATAAATTGTTCCATAAGAAGATACCGAGTCAATGAAGGTGATATAAGGTGAAGAAGTTCGCAGTCTACCGGAGACATTGGTGGCATTCAAATTCCCGATATTTTTTAATATTACCCACATATTGACCGTTTCACCCGGGTCAAGTGAACCATTGGGTTGAGATTGTCCGGCATCGTCAATATAGAGTCGATGATAAACAATACAGGGTGTTGGTGTGCCAGAGGCAACCGGCACGGTCATTTCTACGGGCAGTCGGTTCTTGCCGGTAGCGGTGATGAACATCTGTCCGGGGGTTTGGGCATTGACCACCAAATCAACCCAACCCGAGGCATTGGTTTTTCCTTTGGCATGGGTCTCGCCCGGCTTATAGGCGCAGACCAAAATATTTGGTAGTGGTGAACCACTTGAGGTTACCGTTATCCTTATCGTGCGCGGGCCGGTATAGACTGTATCCGGAGCGGAGACTTGCATGGTTAGGGGCATATCGCTCCACATATTCATCGCCGGGTCACCAAAAAGGTTAAGTTCAAAAACGCACCAGCGCCAAACCTGCTGAGAACCAGCAGCTGAGGCATAGTAATCCTTGGAACGGGCGTGGGCAACCCCAATCTCAAAGGAATCGTAGTTGAAGAAGAAGTCATAGAACCGGACATCAAGTTTTTCCGAAGGTCCCATTGTCGGCGGTGTCCCCCAACCATATCTTGAATTCATAATTACCGCGACGCAGGCACCATTGGGATTCTTCATCAACTCTTCGGCTAAACAGTCAGAGTATTCAAAGTTTCCCGGATAGCAGGCGATTGAGTTCAGAATCGTTAACTTTTGACCATTGGTCTGCTGTCCAGCCTGGGTATTAGTATAAATCGCTGAACCACTCTGGTGATAAAGTCCGGTCTCATTACCGTGCGCCGGGACATGACAAAAGTTATAACCGCTATCCAAGGCATTTTTCATCGGTGAAGTGCCTGAGGGGTCAACGATATGCAAATCCACCCAGTCGGCCGGTGTTATCCCAGCGATTGTGTCATTACAAATCTTACCGTGATAACCAGAAAATAGATTCACCGAGGGTAGAAGAATCCTCTTTAAGTAGGCGGTCTGAACCGGTGTCTTCTCATAGGTTAGAACCTTATTGATGAAGGTATTTATCTCCGATGAGTTTTCTACCGATGCCCTCCCGATATAGATATCAGCTAAAAAGTCAACCGTATCACCACTGGCTTCACCGAAGATATTATTTCTATTGCCATCCCAGGACCACTGCAAATCAGCATAATATAAATCGCAGGGAATATTGCCGGTATAACCTCCGGTGACCGCTCGTGCCTGACGGCAAGGGACTACCGCATTATCACCAGCCAAGAGCACATACTTCAGTCCCTGATTTTGGAAGTAATCAATGATGAAGTTCCGAATCTTCTCCTGGGCATCCCTTCCCGGATAAGTGGAAGTTATCCACTCCTTCGTCTTCACCGTCGTATTAAAACCCTTCTTCGTCTTCCAAGTTATAAAATTATCCCAGTAGGTACTGAGGGCAGTTGTCGTAATTATCACATAATCAGTATCGGGTGAATCAGAAATCCTGAGGGGTGGGGCAAATTCTTCGCAGTCCTCTGGATTTTCAACAATTGACCGCACCTCTTTAATAAATAGTTCCTTCTGGGAAGGGGTTATGCTAATCGGCGAGTAGTTTTTTGCGGTTTTATAGCCGAGGCGGAAGGTTAATTTGTAGTAAAAGATTATCTTATCCTCACCGGGTAGATACTTTACCGGGTTTATAACGAAAGAGGCAATTCGCCAGCCACTCTTCGTTCCGGTTCTTAGCTCAGTAGATGAAGAAGATGGATATTCTTTACCTTGGGAATAGATTATCGGATTTGGTGGATTAAAGGGGAGATGCTCTTTTAGAGAAATTGGTCTTGGGTTTTGAGCCGGATAGATTTTCTTCGTGATGGTTATCTCCTTTTGGGCGGTTGGGATAACTTCCATTGATGTCGCCTCGGCATCCGGCGGGATTAAAACATTTATCGGGATTTGGGGCAAGAGGGGAGAGCCTGGTTCCGAAAGAAAGACCTCATCCGGCAGATGAGGGATAATAAAACCGTCCTTTTCCTCAAGGGCAAGTTCGGTAACCTTAAAGTTTATCTCCCGCTCAATTGAACCAGCAGTGAGCAGAGAAAAGAGTAATAAAAAAATGGCGGTTGATTTTAACATAATTAAACCCTCCTTTTTAAGATTCATAAAATATACTATATCACTTTTTGAGCCGATTGTCAACACCTTAAAAAATAAAAA
>CAYRLZ010000046.1:0-20681 GCA_964425275.1 uncultured bacterium
CTATTGGTAATCCTATTCTCTTTTCTATTGAGTGTTCTATTCTCCTTCCTATTGGGGATGCTATTCTCCGTCCTATTGGGGGTGCTACTAAGGATGCTATTCTCTCTCCTATAGAAAGTCCTATTCTTAGTCCTATGGGAAAGACCAGAGAGTGATTGACATAAAGGGAATTTAGCGGTATATTATATTTTATTAAAAAGTATTTGGCGATTATGTCCGAAGAAGTTATTAGAAAAGAAAAGTTGGAAAAGATTAAATCGCTGAATATCAATCCCTTTCCCTATTCTTTTGACCGCACCCATACCACTAAGGAGATAAAGGAAAAATTCACTGAACTTGCCACTCAGAAAAGAGAGGTCAAGACCAGTGGACGAATCTTAACGAAGCGGGAACATGGTAAAACCACTTTTCAGACCATCGCCGATACCACCGGGAATATCCAAATCTATTTCCGTCAGGATATATTGGGCGATAAATATTCTATCCTCCAATTTTTTGATATTGGCGATTTTATTGGTGTAAAGGGTGAGGTCTTCCAGACAAAGACCGGGGAGATTACAATTTTGGTAAAAGATTTTGTTCTTTTAGCGAAATCCCTCCGTCCTCTACCGGAGAAGTGGCACGGCTTAAAGGATATTGAAAAGCGCTATCGCCAGCGCTACCTTGATACCTTAGTTAACCCCGAGGTGCGCGATATCTTTATAAAACGGATGCGGATTATAAACCTCATCCGTCAATTCCTTTTGGACCGGGGATTTATTGAGGTAGATACCCCAATCCTCCAGCCGATTTATGGCGGTGCCTTTGCCCAACCCTTCAAGACTCATTACACCGCTCTCAAACAGGAGATGTTTTTAAGGATTTCCGATGAGTTGTATCTCAAAAGGCTCTTAGTTGGTGGTTTTGAGAAGGTCTTTGAAATCGGGAAGGACTTCCGTAATGAAGGTATTGACCGTTTCCATAATCCCGAATTTACCCAGGTTGAGGTCTATGAAGCCTATAAGGATTATCGGGATATGATGGAATTAACCGAAGAACTCTTTCGCTTTATCTGCCTTAATCTCTCCGGCCAGGAGAAGATTTGTTATCAGGGGAAAGAGATTGATTTTTCCGTCCCCTTCCAGAGGATTTCTTTTGTCCCGGCCTTAGCGAAGAGATTGGGCAAAGACCCACTTTCGCTTTCCCTTTCGGAATTGATTAAAATTGGCAAAGATTTGGGATTAGAGATTGGTGAGACACCGAGCCGAGCCAAGATGTTGGATAAACTATTTTCCGAACTTATCCAATCCGAAATTCACCAGCCGACGTTTATCTATGACCACCCCCGAATTACTACCCCCTTAGCCAAGGTCCATCGGGATAATCCGGAGTTAGTGGAGAGATTTGAACCGCTCATCGCCGGGATGGAAATGGGCAATGCCTTTTCTGAAGAAAATGACCCAATCCGCCAGCGGGAGAGGTTTTTAGAACTCATCGCCCAGAGAGATGAATTCACGGTGATTGACGAAGACTTCTTAGAGGCATTGGAATATGGAATGCCACCAACCGCTGGTCTCGGTCTCGGGATTGACCGGATAGTGATGCTCTTCACCGATTGCCCTTCAATTAGGGATGTGATACCATTCCCCCAACTGCGCGGTAGTGCCCCAGACCGAGTCCAAGGCAAAGCGCAAGATAGAGAGAGACAAAACGGAGAGTGAGATGTTAGAATTTTTCTTGGCGAAACGATACATTAAGGCCAAGAAAGGGATATCGCTAATCGCTATCCTGGGGGTGATGGTCGGCGTCGCCTCAATTACCGTCGTCCTCTCGGTAATCAATGGCTTCCACCAGGAATTGAAAAAGAGAATCCTTGGGGCAACGCCCCATATCGTGATTACTAAATATGGCTACGAACCGA
This sequence comes from uncultured bacterium, assembly GCA_964425275.1. Lineage (GTDB taxonomy): Bacteria > Hydrothermota > Tepidihabitantia > Tepidihabitantales > JBDRVQ01 > CAYRLZ01. Next base: position 1,901 of record CAYRLZ010000046.1, read on the forward strand.
TAGAAGATTTCCACAAACTCAAAGAGAAGATTGAAAAATTTCCCGAGATTATCCATACCGCCCCTTTTGTTTATGCCAAGACCTTAATCCAATCCGCGGTCGCTTCCGATGGTGTGGTGCTCCGAGGCATAATTCCCGAAGAAGAGAAGAAAATAACCGAGATTGACCGAACAATCGTATCTGGGAAGTTTGACCCTTCCGAAAATGGAGTTATCTTAGGAATTGATTTGGCTAATCTCCTAAGGGTTCGGGTTGGTGATAAAATAACCTTGGTCTCACCGACTCAGCGCATCAAGACCCCCCTCGGTGAACTATCGGTCACTCGGGACTACACCGTCCAGGGTATCTTTGACTGCGGTATGTATGATTATAATGCATCTTTTGTCTACCTCTCATTAAAAGAGATGCAGGAGTTTTTGAATATCGGGGAAAAGGTCTCCGGGATAGAAATAAAGGTGAAGGACATCTATCAAGCAAAAGACCTGGGTAGCCGAATAAGGGACGAGTTAGGACTTCCCTACCAATCACTGGACTGGATGACAGCGAATAAAAACCTCTTCACCGCCCTCCGCTTAGAGAAGGTGGTAACCTTTATTGTCTTAGCCCTAATTATCCTTGTTGCCTGTTTTAATATCATTGCCATCCTTACTTTAATGGTCGTCAGGAAGACAAAGGAGATTGGTATCCTAAAGGCGATGGGGGCCAAGACGAGCCGAATCACTAAGACCTTTATCCTCTTCGGTCTCCTCTTAGGGGTAATTGGCAGTGGTTTAGGCATCATCGTTGGGTTTATCATCTCTTCTTTATTGTCTCGGTATCAGTTTATAAAATTGCCGGGCGATGTCTATTTTATCAAAAAGCTCCCGACTTTGATTCAACCCTCCGATTTTATCATTACCGCCAGCCTGGCAATTTTAATTACCCTCCTGGCGACAATCTATCCGGCGGTAAAGGCGGCGAAATTAGTCCCCACCTCGGCTCTAAGATATGAATAGAATGAAAACGCAAAACACCTTTGAACTTATAAAATGAAGACAATTGTTGAAGGTCGGGAAATAAAAAAATCTTTCAACTTAAAATCCGAGGTCTTAGAGGTATTAAAGGGAGTAAATCTATCAGTGAAAGAAGGAGAGATGGTTGGGATATTTGGACCATCCGGCTCAGGCAAATCTACGCTTCTTTACATCCTTTCCGGGCTTGACCGACCAACGCAGGGGCAGGTCTTCTTTTTAGGAGAGGAGATTACCTCTCTCTCCGAAGAAGAACTGTTTGATTTCCGCAATAGAAAGATTGGTCTCCTCTTCCAATTCCATTATCTCCTTCCGGAATTTACCGCCTTAGAAAATGTGATGCTTCCCTTACTAATTCGTGGTGAAGATATAAAAAAAGCGAGCGAAAAATCCCGGGCACTCTTAACCGAGGTAGAAATGGCAGGAAGAATAAACCACAAACCCGAGGAACTCTCCGGCGGGGAAAAGCAAAGGGTAAGTTTAGCCCGGGCATTAATCGGCGAACCGCTCCTTCTTTTCCTGGACGAGCCAACCGGTAACCTTGACGCCCAGCACGCCGAAGACCTCCTCCGGCTCTTGAAGAAGTTAAACACCGAGAGGCAGACAACCATGCTCATCGTCAGCCATAATGAAAAGGTTAAAGAGTTTGTCAATAATGTATACTATCTAAGAGATGGGAGAATTACTAATGAAAAGATGTGACCTCTGCCAAAAAAGACCGGCCACCCAGGTGATTGAGCAGATTGGTGAAGAAGGGCAAATCACCGAATTACATATTTGTGAGGAATGCGCTAAGAAAAAAGGGGTCATCCCAATGAAAGAACTTAAGACAATCATCCAAATCTTAGAAGAACTAAAAAATCAGATTATCAAAGAAGATACCAATTTAGTCTGTCCCCAATGCTCGCTCACCTTTGCCAATTTCAAGGCCCTGGGCCGGCTCGGGTGTCCGGAATGCTATTCGGCCTTCCGGGAAAAACTCCAACCGATAATTAAAGAACTGCATAATGCCGATAAACATATCGGCAAAAAGATTGGCGAAACGACAAGACAAGAATGGCGAATAATCCAAAGACGCCTCGAGCAAGAGTTAAAAGAGGCCATAGAAAAAGAAGACTACGAAAAAGCGGCGAGCATCCGCGATGAGATGAAGAAATACGAAGACAAACCAAAAATATGAAAAAGGAATATTTAGGTGAGTGGCTTTTGCCCGGAGGACCACATTCGGATATTATCCTCTCCAGCCGCATCCGCCTCGCCCGTAATATCAAGACCTTTCCCTTTCTGACCCGTTCCACCCGGGAAATTCAAGAAAAAATTCGGGAGATGGTAAGGGAGGTGCTAACAGAAAACGGTCTCCTGAAAAAAGGGAGTTTCTTTACCAATGAAGAACTCTCGCCCTTAAAACTCCAATTTCTCTTGGAACGGCACCTCATCCCCTTAGATTTTCTTGGCTCCCGGATGCACCGCGGATTATATGTCAGTAAAGATGAGACACTCTCTATTTTAATTAACGAAGAGGACCATTTGCGATTACAGGTCTTAACCTCTGGTCTAAATTTCTTTCCGGCTTACGAAAAGATTGAAAAACTGGACAACCGCTTAGCGGAAAAGTTGCCTTATGCCTTTTCTTCGGAACTCGGTTTCCTTACCGCCTGTCCAACCAATGTCGGGACCGGGATGCGGGCCTCATTTTTTATCCACCTCCCCGGATTGGTGATAACCAAAGAGATAGAAAAGATTCTCCGAAGTCTTTTGGCGATGGGGCTGGTGGCTAGGGGAATTTACGGCGAGGGCAGTGAAACCAAAGGAAATCTCTTCCAAATCTCTAATCAGATTACCCTCGGTCTTACTGAGACCGAAATCTTGGAGAAGGTGACAAAGGTCGGGGAAGAGATTCTTAATTATGAGCGGCGCGCCCAAGAGTTTCTCTTGAAAAATTTGCGGTTATCGGTGGAAGATAAAATCTACCGCGCCTATGCCACCTTAAAAAATGCCCGGCTTCTTACCTCCGAAGAGACGATAAACTTATTACTGATGGTTCGGTTCGGCATTGTCGCCGAACTAATAAAAGATGTTGACCTCAAGACAATCAATACCCTGCTTATCCTCACCAAACCGGCTAATCTCCAGATATATTATAATAAAGAAATGAGCCCAAAGGAGCGCGATGAGAAACGGGCTGAGTTAGTCAGGTCATTCTTAAAGGATAGAGGCAACGGTCGTTAAATTCTCAATTAGGAAGGATGGCGAAAGATATCCCGGCCCTTTTTAGAAACCTGCCGGCAATTGATAATTTGCTGCGGCGGGAAGAGGTAATTGCCTTGTTGAAGAGATTTCCTCGGGAGTTAGTTGTCAATCAACTAAGAGAAGAATTAAATCGCCTCCGGCGCGATATTGAAGAAGGGAAAATCACCGAGATAAAAATTGAGGCAATAATTAAAAACTGTGCCAATCAGTTAAGACCTTCTTTAAGGCGGGCAATCCAGGGGTTGGGGATTATCCTTCATACCGGATTGGGTCGGGCGCCCCTTTCCCCAAGTGCCCGGGAGGCTCTTTTGGCGGTCAGTGAAAATTTCTGTAATCTGGAAATTACCGAGACCGGCCGGCGGGGTTCTCGATATCGCCACATTGAAAGATTATTGCAACTGCTTACTGGTGCCGAGAGTGGGATGATTGTCAACAACAATGCCGGTGCTACCCTTTTAGTCTTAAACACCCTGGCCCAGGGAAGAGAGGTAATTGTCTCGCGCGGTGAGTTGATTGAGATTGGCGGGGCATTTCGTCTGCCTGAGGTTATGGCGAAAAGCGGTGCCCGGTTGGTTGAGGTCGGCACAACCAACCGCACCCACCTCCGGGATTATCGGGAGGCAATTAATCCCAATACCGCCCTAATCTTAAAGGTTCATAAGAGTAATTATGAGATTATCGGCTTCACCAAAGAAGTGCCATTAAAAGAACTCACCGCCTTAGGAAAAGAGTTTAATATTCCCGTTGTCCATGACCTGGGGAGTGGCGCCTTGATTGACCTGTCAAGATATGGACTACCCAAAGAGCCGGTTGTCTCAGAAAGTATAAAAGACAAAGCGGACATCTGTCTATTTTCTGGTGATAAACTCTTAGGTGGACCCCAAGCCGGGGTAATTATTGGTCAAAGAGAACTGATTGAGCGGATTAAGAAGAACCCGCTCACCCGTGCCTTACGATGCGACAAACTGACCTTTGCCGTTATGGAGGCAACTCTTAGATTATTTTTAGATGAAGAGAAACTGAAAAGGGAACACCCGGTGCTCAATCTTTTACGGAAAGATGTAAAGGAGATTGAAAGGGCGGCTAAGATGGTCGGTCGGGCACTAAGGGATATTAAAGAAGTGGAGTGGAAAATTCAGGATAATTTTTCCTTGATTGGCGGTGGTTCTTTGGCGACGACAAAAATACCAACCAAGGTCTTAGCCATTAGGCCAAAGAGGTTTTCGCCCGAAGAGTTGGCAACTCGTCTCCGTCAGCAGGATATTCCAATCTTCGGTCGCGTGGAAAATGACTGGTATCTCTTAGACTTCCGCACAATAAGAAAAGATGAAGTAAAGATTGTAAAGGAAAGCCTCTTAAATTGCCTCCAGTAAAAAATCGGTCTTTAAGTCAAGAAGCGAACTTGACTAAAAAGTAGTTAATCCCGGTGATACCTATGGGGTCTCGCGGGGTAGGATTTCTATCCCCGGCGCGGCCGCCTCTTCTTTTAACCAGGATTGGACATCGGTCGTGCGGTATAACATCCGCTTGTAGGAGAAGTTTAAGATTAAGAGCGGTACACCGGTGAGCAGGATATTTTTCCGGGCATGCCAGATTCGTTTGAATATTGATTTAGTGGAGTAAAAGTTCCACCAGGCCCAATCCAGACCCTCCTGTAATTCCTCAACCGTCATATTTTTCGGTCGGAAGACTGTATGTCCGCAGTCGTAAAGTCGCCAATTGGTCGAGATGATTCGCCCTTCTTCCCGGAGCCGTCTCTCCAATCTTGTCCCGGGATAAGGGGTTAAAATTCCGAAAGAGGCTAAGGCGAGGTTATTATCCAGAGCAAAGGCCAGCGTCTTCTCAAATATTGACTTGTCATCCGTATCCATTCCAAAGATAAAAGAGCCTTCAATCATAATCCCGGCATCGTGAATCCGCTTTATCTTATCTTTCATATCCTTTACCTTTTGGAATCCTTTATTCAACTCTTGCAAACTATCCTGACTTACCGATTCGAAGCCGATAAAGACACCTTTACACCCACTCGCCGCGGCCAGTTTTAGTAGTTCCGGGTCATCGGCGATTGATAGGTCGGCCTGCCCCAGCCAACTCTTTTTTAATGGAATAAGGGCGGAAAATAGTTGTTTGGCATAACTTTTGTTGCCAATAATGTTGTCGTCCAAAAATCCAATTAAGGGGCGTTTTATTTTTTCTATCTCTTCAAGAACTTTAGCGATTGGCCGCTTGCGGTAGTTTTTTCCCATAAAGAGATGAGCCGAGCAGAAATCACAGTCAAAAGGACAGCCCCGGGTCACCTGAAGAAGCGAGGTAATAATATAACCCTTATGCTTGAAGATTGCCCGACGGGGAAGGGGGATATCGGCCGCCTCGGTATTCTTATTTGCCTGATAGATTGGCTTCAGTTCCTTTCTTCTAAAATCATCCACTAAAATTGGCCAAATATATTCCGCCTCACCAATCACTACCGAATCGGCATATTGTAGTGCCTCATAAGGTAATACCGAGGGGTGAATTCCACCCATGACCACCTTCGCGCCTCTTTTTTTGAATTCTCGCGCGATTTGATAGGCTCGGGGTGCGGTAACGGTCATAGAGGTAATCCCAACCAAATCAGCCCCGCTATCAAAATTGATGTCGTGCATATTTTCATCAAAGTAATAGACCTCAATATCCGGTGGTGTCAGTGCCGCCAGAATCCCTAAGGAAATTTGTGGCAGACGAAATGCCCTCCCTTTCATCCGCCGTTTCTTTTCGTCTTCAAATGAGGGGACAATTAAATCAATCCGCATAGCACGCCAAGACCGTGTCCGTTAACCGAAAAGGCCACGGAAGACGGGTCACGAATCACGGTTTTCCCTAACATTTATCCTTTGGCAATGACCAAGCCATAGACCTCTTTCGCTCCGTTTTCCTTTAAGACCTCAGCCGCGGCTGATAGGGTAGCACCGGAGGTTGTGACATCATCAACCAGGATAAGATTCTTTCCGGAGACGTCAAATCCCTTTCGGAAGGCAAAGGCATCGGCGATATTCTTAAACCGCTCTTCGGTTGATAAACAAGTTTGACTTTTTGTATTCTTTCGCCGGCAGAGGCAGGGATAGAATTCCCGTCCGGTATTCTCGCCAATCCTTTGGGCAAGAATCTCTGATTGGTTATAACCCCTTTCCCTTATCTTTGCTCGATGCAAAGGGATGGGCACAAGATAGTCAGCATTTTTCAAAATCGGGTCATCCGTTAAAAGTTGCGATAAGGCATCGCCTAAAATCGCACCTAATCTCGTTTTACCTTTATACTTAAATTCATCAATCAGATTGGTGAAGGGTGGGACGTATAAGCTGAGGGCCCTTATTCTTTCTAACCCTAATTTCATCCGGCATTCTTTACACCTTCCGCCGTAAGGAACCGGTCTTCCGCATTGCGGGCAGACCCCTAAGGCCGAGGTGAAGAGCCGTTGCCGGCAATCAAAACAAAGCCAATCTCTTTCTATCTCCTTATCACAACCCAGACAGAGCAGCGGGTAAAAAAATGATAGAACGGTCTTAAAGAGATTGCCCGCAATACTCATTGTTTAGGATGCCCAAAATAGAAAAATAGTATTAGGCCTAAGGTAATTAACCCTATGGATAATATTTGATTGGCTAAGAAGTTGGCCGAATTTTCATAATAACGGACAAAATCAACCAGAAAACGGAAAGAGGCATATAAGATAAGGGTAAGGGCAAAAAGCAAACCCGGTTTCAATCTTTTCCTCTCCAAAAGTAAAACAAAGAAAAAAAGAAAAAGACCGAATAACGATGAATATAATTGCGTGGGGTGAATCCTTTCGGTAAAGACAAAGCCGGCAGGCGAATGAGAAGGGAATTTCATTCCCCAAGGAAGTGAGGTCGGTTTGCCAAAACAACAGCCATTCAAAAAACACCCGATGCGGGTAAGGAATTCACCAAAAACGAGTGCCGGGATTGCGGCATCCAGCATCTTTCGCAAAGGCAGTTTATTCCGCTTCACATAATAAATACCCAACAAGAGACCACCGATAAGACCACCAAAGAACATAAGGCCACCAAGACCACCGCGCCAGAAGGCAAAGATACCCACTAAGTCGTTCTTAAATTCATCCCAGTGGAGAAAGACATACAATAATCGGGAACCGACAACGGCACCAAGAAGGACATATAAGGCAAGATTTGTAACGAACATCTCCGAGACGTCAAACCTTTTTGCCCGCTGGGCCGTCAATTTAATCCCGACAACAAAAGAGATAAAGAGCAATAGGCCATAGGAGTAAATATTAAAAGGACCTATTCTCAGAATTCTCGGGAGCATCCCTTTATTCTATCCTCTAATCCTTAAATTGTCAAACTTTATAAGGAAAAGTTTGTTGAATAGACGAATAACCACTCGACTATCCCAGGTTAAATATTTATCTTATCGGACGATAATCTTTATCACCGCGCTTCTTTCCGCAGCTTTTAATTTTAAGAAATAGACCCCTTTAACTAATTTCCGTCCGTTGCCTTGATTCCGGGCTACTTTTATCCGTCTTCCGGTTGCATCGTAAATTGCCACTTCAAGATTTTCCCTATTTTGGCTAATGAAGTCAATTAAGGATTTAGCGGTAGTAATTGTCGGGACTGTCTCTTTTGGCTTTATCTTTGTAATATTTTCGGCCATTCCAACCATCTGTTCCCACCAGGATTGGGCGCTATCGCTATTTTTCTTTGCCGAATCAATGTTTATTCCACCAACTACGGCAAAGGCCACCCGCTGTCGCCAACCGACCGGCAAGTCAAATGGACCAGTTGATAGGCAGATCGACCAGTTGGTTGAGGTATTTCCCTGTGGAACTCGGATAAACCCTCTGAGAAAACTGTCCTTCACCGCCTCGGACATCTGATTGGCCGGGGTGACATATTTTGAATGCTCAATTGCCGAGATGTTCGCCACAACTGGTGGATAGAGGAGCCGTAGTCCAACCGTAGGATTTTGGGAGGTGGCGGAACGAAGGGCGTAGATGAATCTCCTCAGGGTATCACTGGCAATGATATTTGCTGTCGTGTTGTAGACATCAAAGTCAAAAAATAGCCCGGCATAAAGGTTATTTATTGGCTGGGAGCCCCGATTACTGAAATCAAAGCAGAGGATTACCCAACCATTATTACCAATCTGAGATGTGGCGATACTCCATTGTTGAACGGTTAACCCTTTTGCCTGCGGGTGATAACCATCATCATAAGTTGCCTCATATTCCTCAGCGCCCAATCGGGGCGGTCTTAAATAATCAAGGGTATCCAGGATTTGGAAGTCTTTATTTATGGTTGAGGAGGGATGCCCATAAAATCGGTCAACGATATAACCCGAATCGGTCCCAACAACTAAACCGCCGTAACATAAAGCGCCATAACCAGCATCCTTTGGGTATTTTAAACCCGAACCTTCATTAAAAGGTGCAATTGAACCAAAGCCACCAAAGGAGGTGACAGTAAAGACGATATTTCCGGTATCATGGTCTAACCATACTCTCTTTGCCTCCCGTGGTTCGCCGACTGTCAGTTTGAAGAAAGGCTGCCAGTTTCCTTCTGAACTCTGGCAATGGACATAAAATTCCACTTCACTGGCCGGCGGTGTCTGGGGTGAGACTAAGAGACGGTAGAAATCGCCCCGTGCCGTATCACCGGAGTTGACATTCCCATAATTAGCCGTGGAATCAATTAGGGTAATGAAAGAACTTAGCGGTCGTAAGGTTCCCCAAAGATTTGTGGCATTGACATCTCCCCGATTCTTTAAGGTAACAAAGAGATTCACCGTTTCACCCGGGTCAAGCCGTTGATTATTATTGCCGCCGGCATCATCAATATAAGAAGAGAAGAAGGTAATACAAGGTCTTTGTCCACCAGAGGTGATATTTACCGTTCCTTCGTAGGGGAGGTGGTTCTTTGCCGTTACCGTAATTACCAGTTCACCGGTTACCTGGGGATTTAGGAATAGGTCAACCCAACCAAGGGAATTGGTCTTGCCAACGGAATAGATACCCGCGCCCATTAAACAGACTAGGGCAGAAGATAAGGGATTTCCCCCGGAGGTGGTGACGACCCGAATTACCTGAGGACCGGTGCCAATAGATGAGGGATGGGAGACATCAATATTTTGGGGGCTTTTGTCATACATCGGTAATTCTGGGTCGCCGAATAGGTTATGCTCATAGACGCACCACCGCCAAACATCCTGACCCAAAGCCAGATGTCTGGTTCTATCCTTGGAGGCACAATTGCCAACCCCGACCTGATATATCCCTTCCTGGAGACACTTGTAAAACTCCAAATCTAACATCTCAGATGGACCCAAAGAAGGGGGATAGCCAAAGCCATAGCGGGAGTTTAACATTGCGGCCACGCATCCGCCGGCTGGATAGTTTACCAAACTCTCGGCAATACATTCCTTGCCATCAAAAGAGCCACAATCACAGTTTATCCCTTTTATGATATCATATTTTATCCCATTAGTAAGACCGGGAATCTGTGACATAGTCAATACACTTAGAGAAGAGGGACTGCCGTGGTGGGCGACATGGCAGTGTTCATAACCCCGATTTAAGGAATCCCTTGTCTGATTGGTGCTGGGATTCTCTAACTTCGCAATCTTCCAACCGCTCGGAAAGAGTCCAGCAATAATATTATTTATCACCCGCCCATGATAAGGTGAGAAGAGCATCCCAGAAGGGAGCAAGAGGGAAGGTAAATAGGTTATATCCGGGTGTTTTTCAAAGATGGTATCCTTTTTGATAAAGATTGAGATATGGGTTTGGTTATCAACCGGTGCCCGACCAATATACAAATCGTGGAAGAGGTCAACCGAATCCGTCATCTCACCGAATAGGTTATTGCGATTGCTGTCCCAACTCCATTCCAAATCGGCATAATACATATCCGTTGGTATATTGCCAATGTTCCCCTCAGCGATAATTCTTGCCTTTCGGTCGGGAATAATAATATCATCACCCCCTAAGAGAACCCATTTAATCCCTTTATTCTGCCACCAATCCCGGATGAAATTCCGAATCTTTTCCTGATTATCCCTTCCTGGATAGTTGGCGTATATTGAATCAGTAGTGACAACCTCGGTCTTATAACCCTTCTTTGTCTTCCAGTCTTTAAGTGGTGCCCAATAGGGACGGAGAGCAGCAGATGTTATAATGCAGTAATCAACCTCTTCCTCTAAATCCTTGGTTTGTGGTCGCCATAGCGAAAGTCTCTCTGGATTCTCAATTAATAACTTAACCTCTTCCTCAAAGGTTTCCCTCTGTTTTCTGGTTAGGGATAAGGGGATGAACCTTCCCTCCTCATAATTTATCTTTACCTTCATCTCCTTTATCAAAAAGAGTTTCCTTTCTGTTGGGATATATTGGAGGGGATAAACCTTGAGACCAGCAATACGATAACCAGCCAAGAGACCACTCTTCACATAATCTAAGACCCTCTCCGGATAAGGAGCAGAAGAATTATAGACAACTGGGTCAGGGGGGATAAAGGGAGTGGCGGGAAAGGATAGAGGTGTTGGCTTCTGACCGGGATAGAGCAAATAATTCCCCTCAATTGCCTCAACCTTTTTTGAAATGATTTCCACATCTTTTATTTCGGCATCCGGTGGTAAAAGAAAGGAATAGACCGCGATTGGCAGAATTGGTTTACCCGGTTCGGCAATATCGGAAAAGTAAGAAGGAGAACTGATTACTTGATACCCATCTTTCTCTTCAAAGAGAAAATTCTCCGGCAAGAAAGTAAAGGTATGGGTGATTGAGCCGGAGAAGATAGAAATGGGTAAAAATAAAAATAGCAAAATATACTTCATCACCCCTCCTTTTTTATATGCTTTATTAGATACATCTATTATCTTACTACTGATTTCTGAAATTGTCAAGGTGGTTGTGGTGCTCGGGGCTATCGTTTTAGGAACGGAAAACAGAATGCGCAATACTAAAAAAGAGACCTTCGGAAAGTCAAAATAGGTGATTACTAGATGCATCAACCCCAAATGGCTTATTATATCTCTCTGGATAGAGGAAGCCTTTGGGAATTAGGCTCTCGGCTAGGCTCGGAGTATCACCCCCAATATGACCCTCAATATCGCCTTCTATATCGCCCTCAATATCACCTTCTATATCGCTCTCTATATCACTCTCTATATCGCCCAGAATATCGCCCTTTATATCACTCTCTATATCACCTTCTGTATCATTCCCAATATCACTCTCTATATCGCCTTCTATATCATCCCTAATATCACCCCGAATATCACTATCTATATCACTCGGAGTATAGCTCGGAGTATCACCCCCTATATCACCACCTGTATCGTCCACCCCATCCACTGCCCACCCCCCCTTATGTAGTATGCTTTAAGAAAGGTGAAGTGTTTCACAGAAAGTGAGAAAAATATGACCCCACAGACCACCCGGTTAGATTCTTCTGGAAAGTTTATGAGGAGTTAGATTTAGAAAGGTATTTAGGATAGAAGCGGAATTTTAGTGGTAGAGGGTTTTAGAAACCGGGAGGGTTTTTGTTTTTCCCTCTTAGGTCTGGATGATTTAGAGGAAAAGAGTGAGGACTTTCTTTCTAGGAACGATCTCCACGACGCGAAACGGTACGTAGCATAACACCACACAAAGACTATTGACGAAAGTAAAATGTAAGATAAGATTAGTAAGGAATATCTATATGGAAGAAAGCAATATTAAAGAGATTGAAGATATCCTCTTAAAATATGAGGTCTTACAAAAAGGGCACTTCCTCTTAACATCCGGTCTTCATTCCGAATTTTACTTTGAGAAGTCTAAGATCCTTCAATACCCACCGTTGGTCGAGAAATTCTCATCACGGATCAAAGAGCGATTCTTTTCCGAAGGGATTGAACTAGTCGTTGGACCGACAACCGGTGGTGTGGTCATTGCCTATGAAGTTGCCCGACAACTTTCCGCCCGCTTTTCTTATGCCGAAAGAGAAGGAGAGGGAAGAAAAATCAGAAAAGGATTTAAGATAAATAAGGGAGAAAGGGTTTTAGTCGTTGATGATGTCCTGACGACCGGCGGCTCAATCTTTGAGACCCTTAATGCCTTAAAGGATTACGATGTTAATCTTATTGGAATTGGGGTCTTTATTGACCGAAGCAAAGGGGTAAACTTTCCCGTGCCTCTCTTCTCCTGCTATCGTAAGGAAATCATTAACTACGAGCCAAAAGCCTGTCCCCTCTGCCAATCTGGAATCAAACTTCTAACACCAGGAAAAGGGAGATGAATGATAAAAAGTTATTAGAAGCAATTGCCCCTTTTAATCAACATAAAATGAAACTCATTCCAGAAAAGTCCTGCCTCTTAATCATTGATATGCAGAACGACTTCTTAAACCCTGGCTCTGCGGTCTATATCCCCGAAGGAGAAGCCATCATCCCAAACATCAAAAAACTCCTTTTTGCCTTCCGTAAAAGGAAACTTCCGGTAATCTATACCGGCCATTGTCATAAAGACCCAAGGATTGATGGCGGGATGACCGCGGAGTGGTGGCCGGAATTAAAAGAGGGTAAGGTCTTAAAGGCAAATACCAAAGGGGTGGAGATTTATCCCGCGATAAAGCCCAAGAAGGAATTGGTGATTTATAAGAACCGCTATTCCGCCTTTTACCATACCAACTTGGAAATCTATCTTCGGGGATTAAGAGTAACAGATTTGGTTATTACCGGGGTTATGACCAATATCTGTTGTGAGTCAACCGCCCGGGATGCCTTTTTTCGTGATTTTCGTGTCTTCTTCTTACTGGATGCGACCGCCAGTCCATATCCGGAACTTCATCTCGCTACTTTAAGGAATTTAGCCTATGCCTTCGCCTATGTAACGACAACCGAAGAGATTTGCCAACAGATAAAATAGATGTTGACTAGGATTATTCTTCTCTTATAATACCCTCTAATGATTAAACTACTTCTTGGTGACGAAGCCTGTGCCCGGGGTGCTTATGAAGCCGGCTGTCGGGTAGCAACCGCTTATCCCGGAACACCGTCAACCGAAATTTTGGAGGCACTAGCCGAGTATAAAGAGGTCTATTGTGAATGGTCAACGAATGAGAAGGTCGCCTTGGAGGTGGCCTTAGGTGCCGCAAATGCTGGTGCCCGTTCCTTAGTGGCGATGAAGCATGTCGGCTTAAATGTCGCCAGCGACCCACTTTTCTCTTCTGCCTACATTGGCGTTAAAGCGGGAATGGTGATTGTCACCTGTGATGACCCCGGGATGCATTCCTCCCAGAATGAACAAGACAACCGATTTTATGGACTTATGGCTAAACTCCCAGTTCTCTGCCCCTCGGATTCCCAAGAAGTTAAAGATTTCACGAAACTTGCCTTTGAAATCTCCGAGGAGTTTGAGATACCAGTAATTTTAAGGATGACCACCCGGGTCTCCCATACCAAGTCACCGGTAAAGTTAGAGGAAAGGAGAGAACTGACGGTTAAGGGTTATAACTCTGAGGTCGGGCGGACAAATCTCTTGCCCCAATTCGCTCGGAAGCGGCATACGGTCTTAGAGGAGAAGTTAAAAAAACTTGAAGATTACTCCGAGACGACGCCAATCAATCGGATGGAGGAAGGGAAGAAAAGTATGGGAATTATTGCGGACGGAGTTGCCTACCTTTACGCCCGGGATGCCTTTCCCAATGCCTCTTTCTTAAAATTGGGGATGGTTTATCCCTTTCCAAAAAATTTGGTTCGGAATTTTGCCAAAGGCGTCAAAAAGGTTTATGTCGTAGAAGAGGTTGACCCATTTTTAGAGATATTAGCCAAAGCCAGCGGTGTTAAGGTTATTGGTAAAGAATTCCTTCCCCTTTGTGATGAATTGAATCCTTTAATTGTGAAAAATGCCTTAGGGAAAAAGAAGAAAGAAGTAAAAAGGGAAGAAGTAATCCCCCGGCCACCGGCTTTATGTCCTGGTTGCCCCCATACTGGAATCTTTTATCTCTTACAAAGGAAAAATTTAATCTTCTCGGGCGACATCGGTTGTTATACCCTTGGTGCTTTGGCGCCACATAGAGCAATGGACACTTGTATCTGTATGGGCGCCTCCATCACCTTTGCCCATGGTGTGGAGAAGGCGTTGGGAAAGAGTGATTCAAGAAGGATTGTCGCCCTAATTGGCGACTCAACCTTTTTCCATATGGGAGTTCCTGGATTAATTAATGTCGGCTATAATAAGGGAAATATCATTACCATCGTTTTTGATAACCGGACAACCGGAATGACTGGACATCAGGAGCATCCGGGAACTGGTAAAACATTAATGGGGGAGACGACAAGGATAATTAAAGTAGAGGAATTGGCTCGGGCCTGCGGGATTGAAAGGGTATATGTCTTAGACCCTTATAAAATCAGAGAGAATCGGAGGTTAATCCGAGAGATATTCGCCGAAGAAGGACCAGCGGTTATTATCTCCTCCCAACCCTGCGCTCTCCTTGTGCCAAAAAAGGAGGCGAAAAGAGTCCTTTCGGATTTGTGTTCTGGCTGTAAATTGTGTCTACAATTGGGTTGTCCGGCAATAATGTTTAAGGAAGAGAAGGCAGTGATTCAAGACGCCTTCTGCGTCGGCTGTGGGATGTGCCAGGAATTATGCCAGAAAGGGGCAATCGTATGAGGGTAATAAATCTTGACCTTGAAAACCTTGACGACTTTATTAAATTGTGCATCCCAGAAGAAAAAAGAGACCATCCGGTATTTCAAGAAGGTTGCCAAATTAAGAAAAGATACTTGAAAAAATTATTAGAAGAAAGGTTTCCGGTTGGTAAAATTGCCTACCTTAATGAAGAGGTAGCCGGAATGATTCAATTTATTCCAGAAGAGGAGGTGGTAGAAATCAATTGTATCTTTGTGCCGAAATACCAAAGACAGGGATTGGGCAAGATGTTATTAACGAACTTAATTGCCGAGGTCTCATCTCCCCAGACTTATCTAAGTAAGAGAAAAGGACTGATAATAAATGCCTTTGAGACAAATGTCGGTTATCCCCAACATCTCTTCTTTCAAAGATACGGCTTTAAGAAAGTTTTCCCCGAAAAACCTTATTTACTCTATTATCCGATTGAGGAAGGTTGGGTTTACCAACCAGGGGAAGAAGGTTACCGTCCATTAGAAGAAGATAGAAGTAAGGCGATAATCTTTTATACTTCAAAATGCCCTTGGTCAATCTATTTTGCGGAAATGACCGAAATGATGCTTAAAGAGATAAAAGATGACCTTCTGATAAAGAAGATAAATCGGGAGGAGGAAAAAGAAGAGGTAAGAAAAAGAGGCATACCTCCTTATCTTATTGTTAATGCCCAACCGATAAATGCCTTTATTTTGGATAAGAATGATTTTAAGAAAGAGGTGAAAGAGGCTTTAAGAAAATGAGAAGGGATAAGATTACCAATATCATCATCTCTGGCACCGGTGGGCAAGGGATTCTCTTGCTCTCCGATATCTTGGGAATAGTTGCCTTAAAAGAGGGGTTTGATGTAAAAAAGAGCGAGGTTCACGGAATGGCGCAGAGAGGAGGAAGCGTAATCAGTCATCTAAGATTTGGCGAGAAGGTCTATTCCCCTTTGGTTGAAGAAGGAACTGCTCACTTTCTTATCTCCCTGGAAAAATTGGAGGCGTTGCGCTATCTCCATTTCCTTTCCCCCAAGGGAATTTTAATCTCCGATACCTTAGAGATTGAACCGCTTCCGGCCTTAATTGGTGAGGTTGCTTATCCAAAGGATATTGAAGTTCGGATAAAGGAGCGGATAAAGAAGGTTTATTTCATCTCCGCCTTCCAAATCGCCCGCGAATTGGGTGAGACAAGAACGCAAAATATTGTTCTTTTGGGTTTTCTTTCTAACTTTCTGCCCTTTCCTCTTGAAAGTTATAAAGAGGTGATTAGAGAGACGGTAAAGGAGAGATTTTGGTCAATAAATTTTCAAGGTTTAGAAAAAGGGAGAAGTCTAATTAGACATCAAAGATAACCGTCGCCCGAAAACCGGAGTCTTCTTTCTTTACCTGAAACATATGATAGGTTGGGGTCTTAATCTCAATTTTTAAGGGATGTCTCTTTGGGTCAAATCGCTCGCCAGTAACCCGGGCGGAGAGGGAATTCCCAGAGAAAGTAATCTCTTTTACCTTCTTCCCAACAAAGTATTCGGTGGCGAATAAGAAGAGGAGTTCCCTTAACCAATCCATAAATAGACTATCTAAGTCCTCCGCGGTGATTTTTATCTCCCTTTCTTCTTTTTCTTCCACCTTCTCAATCTCTGTGATGTTATCAAATAGGGCATAGAGACCATTAGCGAATAGTTCAGCCAAATCTTTGCCGTAAATCTCCATCCCCAAATCTGAGGTGTGGTCTAAATACTTATAACGCATTGTAATATCTCTTTGCGGTCTGGTAATAATGCTCGGCCACCCTTCTAATCCAATCTATCTCTTCTTCAGTAACCTCTCTCTTTATTTCCGCTGGGACACCAGCCACTAAGGTTCGGGGTGGAACGATAAAATCTTCCCTCACTAAACTACCGGCGGCAACAATTGAATTCTTACCAATCCTTGCCCGATTTAATAAAATTGCACCCATACCAATCATACACTCATCTTCAATCAGACAGCCGTGCAAAATTGCTCGGTGCCCAATAGTTATCCGGTTCCCGATTATTGTCGGTTTACCTTCGTCACAATGGACAACGGTTAAGTCCTGGATATTTGTCATTTCTCCAATGGTTATTTTATCCATATCCGCCCGAATAATCGTTCCAAACCAGATACTTGATTTATCTCTTATCTCGCAGTCACCAATAATCAAACAATCAGGGGCGGTGAAAACCCCTTCGGCAATCTTTGGGATTTTCCCGAAAAAATTAAGTAACATATTGTATAATACCGAACTTTCCCCATCTGTCAACCGAAGGGGATGGGGGAGAGGCTTGTGAGGAAAATTGACTTTAAGACAGTTGCCATTCTTGGTGAACTTGATTTTCCTGTTTAATTGCTTACAATAAACTATGCGCAAGGTCTTTGAACTGCCACTCCACTACGGCAGTGCCCCGCCCTGGCTATTTGAAAGGATGAAGAGATTGGCAAGAGCAATCTTAGAGGTAATCGTGAGGGAATTCGGTCCCGAGGAGGTGATTAGAAGGCTTTCCGACCCTTTCTGGTTTCAGAGTCTCGGCTGTCTCTTGGGCTTTGACTGGCACTCCTCCGGACTGACCACTACGGTCTGCGGCGCCTTAAAAGAAGCGGTTAAAGGAAGAGAGAGGGATTTTGGTATTATCATCGCCGGGGGAAAAGGAAAGGCGTCAAGGAAGACGCCCGAGGAGTTAAGGAATTATGGCGAAAAATTCGCAATAAATGCCCAAGATTTAATCTTCGCCTCCAAGATGTCAGCCAAGGTTGACTCCTGCGCCTTACAGGATGGCTATAATCTATACCACCATACATTTATTACTACCCTCTCTAATCAATGGGCGGTCATCCAACAGGGGATGAACGAGCAGACAAGAAAGGCAAGGAGATACCACTGGTATTCCGGGGACTTAAAAGACTTTGTTGTAGAACCGCATAAGGCGATAATCTCCGAAGTCAAGGGCGACGCCTTAAATCTGGTGGCAAAAGAGAGTGAATCGGCAAGAAAAGTTTCCGCGGCAATTGCCGGTGATGACCCGGAGAGAACAACTAAGGAATTGAAAAAGATTCTCTCATTACCTGAAAGACACTTTTTAATCTCCGATGATATATCCCCGGAGCGAATTAAGAAGATTTTATTAAAGACCTATAATAACCCACCAGAAACCTTCCTAAAACTCTTAGGGGTAACTGGGGTTGGGGCCAAGACAATTCGGGCATTGGCTTTAATATCTGATGTCGTCTATGGGGCGAAGCCGAGTTATTCTGACCCCTTTGTCTATTCCTTTGCCCACGGCGGCAAGGATGGTCATCCCTATAAGGTAAAGAGAGAAGATTACGATAAATCAATCCAAATCTGGGAGCAGGCAATCAAGGAGGCAAAGTTAGGCCGGGAAGAAAAACTCTCGGCCCTCCGTCGTCTAAAAAGATTATACCTGTAACGAGGGACATCCTTGTCCCGAAAAAATCGGGGTGTGGGAGCGGGAAGAATTACCACGAAAGAGAGAAAGCACGAAATAAAATATAATGAAACCACAGGTTTCACAGATTATATTTGGGAAGTCCGACTTCCATAGATTGGGAATCTCGTGTTAATCTCATGGTTAAATTATTAAGCTCAGAAGGTTACTCCCACAATAGCAAGGTGAGGGGGAACCTCTCCTACGGAAAACTCCTATTTGTGGTGTTCGGGGACATTGTACCTAGAAAGAAGGTCATCGCTAAATACCTCTAAATCATCCAGAATTAGAGGAGGAAAAGCAAAAAAGCGATTATCTCTTATATGGGTCTTAGCAAAGACCTCCTCCCGTGGAGTTAACCTTGTTTCAATATTACTCCTCTCTAAATTGAAATAA
>CAYRLZ010000047.1:0-49284 GCA_964425275.1 uncultured bacterium
TATCTAAATATAGAGTAAAAATCCGCTCAAAGTGTTTCACAGAATTTTAATTGCCCAAATGGGAAAAATATGGTTTTGGCATAAATTTTGCAAAACCTCAGATAAAAAATTGGTTTGATTTTTTAGTAAGAAGTGATTATAATTTATTATGGTAAGTTCTTATATTTTCGCCCCGGTCTTTTTTAGCCTCTTTTTAACCTCTTCTTTAAGGGAGGCGATGTTTTATGAAACCTTACAACAAAACCGGGTGAGGTGTAATGTCTGCTTTCGGCGGTGCCTCATCCCTGAAGGAAAAAGAGGGTTTTGTCGGAATAAAGAAAACAAAAAAGGAAGACTTTACAATATCGTTTATTCCAAGCCATCAGCAGTGCAGATTGACCCGATTGAGAAAGAGCCCCTCTACCATTTCTTGCCGGGGACAAATATTCTATGCCTCGGAACCGCGGGCTGTAACTTTCGCTGCTCCTTCTGTCATAACTGGCACCTATCACAGCGGTCAATTGAAGAGATGGAGTATTATCACCTATCACCCGAGGAAGTTATCAAATTGGCCAAGAAGAGAAATTGTCCAACTATATCCTTTACCTATAACGAACCAATTTCCTTCTATGAGTATATGTATGATATCGCCAAAATCGCCAAAAAGGAAGGGCTTCGGGTAGTCTTCCACACTAACGGCAGTATGACGGAAGAATCGCTTCGGGAGTTGTTAAAATATACCGATGCGGTTACCGTTGACTGGAAGGGGTTCTCAAATGAATTTTATCAAAAGGTTTTAAGAGCCGAGGTCGCTCCGGTGACCAGGTCACTTAAAGTGATAAAGGAAAAAGGGGTTCACTTAGAGATTGTGAATCTAATAGTTCCCGGACATAATGATAAGGAGGAGGAGATAAAAAAGATGTGCCAATGGATAAAGGATAGTTTAGGAGAGGATGTCCCCTTACACTTCTCCCGCTTCTTTCCTAATTATCGGATGATGAATTTATCACCGACACCGATGAAGACCTTAGAGCGGGCTTATGCAATTGCCAAAGAGGTTGGACTTTACTATGTGACATTAGGGAATTGTCCGGGTCATAAGTATAACTCAACATTCTGCCCGAAGTGCCACAAGCGGTTGATTCATCGGATTCATTTTGCGGTCTTAGAGAATTTGATAAAAGAAGGGAAGTGTCCAAAGTGTGGCTTTAAGATTAGCGGTATCTGGAAATAATCGTATCACCGATTGACAAATTGGAGATTTTTGGTTACTATCTATCTTAATATTAATTTTTAAGGAGGAATTTATGGCGTATGGTAAGATAAAAGATTTTTTGCAAGAAGAATTGAATAATACAAAAGCCGCTGGTCTATATAAGGAAGAACGTTATATCCATACCCCGCAGGGTCCAGACATTAAGGTTGAATATCCAGAAAAATCGCCGCTCAAAGATGTGATAAATATGTGCGCCAACAACTACCTCGGTCTTTCCAGCCATCCCAAGGTGATTGAAGCCGCCCATAAGGGATTAGAAAGCCACGGTTACGGAATGTCATCGGTCCGCTTCATCTGCGGCACCCAGAATATCCACAAAATTTTGGAACAGAAGATAGCAAAATTTTTAGGAATGGAAGATGCCATCTTATACTCATCCTGCTTTGATGCCAATGCCGGACTTTTTGAACCGCTCTTCACCGACCAGGATGCAATAATCTCGGACCGGCTAAATCACGCCTCAATCATTGACGGTGTCCGGATGTGTAAAGCCGAGAGGCACATCTTCCAGCATAACGATATGGCGGATTTAGAAGAGAGGTTAAAGGCAACCCAGAATAAACGTTTCCGCATCATCGCCACCGATGGCGCATTCTCAATGGATGGTGATATTGCCCGACTGGACGACATCTGCGACTTGGCCGATAAATACGATGCCTTGGTAATGTTTGACGATGCCCACGCCACCGGTTTTTTAGGTAAGACCGGCAGGGGAACTCATGAATTTCGTGGAGTTATGGAGCGGGTGGATATTATCACCACGACCTTTGGTAAGGCAATGGGTGGTGCCTCCGGTGGCTGTACCGCCTCAAAAAAAGAGATTGTTGAAATCCTCCGCCAACGTAGTCGCCCCTATCTCTTTTCCAATACCGTGAGCCCAGCGGTAATCGCCGCCACAATCGCCGTTGTTGATTTGCTCTCTGAAACGACTGAACTACGGGATAAATTGGAATGGAATACCAAATATTTCCGGGAGAATATGACCAATGCTGGATTTGACATTAAACCGGGTATCCATCCGATAGTTCCGATTATGCTCTATAATGCCAAACTCGCCCAGGACTTCGCCCGAGACTTATATTACGAAGGGATATATGTCATTGGCTTCTTCTATCCGGTCGTCCCGAAAGGTGAGGCAAGGATCCGGGTGCAACTTTCCGCTGCTCATAATAAAGAGCACCTTGACCGGGCAATTGAGGCCTTTAAGAAAGTTGGAGCCAAATACGGAATACTTGGGAAAAAAAGGGAAGAGATTATTGAAAAATACGGCCTGTAAGATTATCGGTCGTTTGACTATTTCTTAATAGTCCGTTATAATACAAAGATTTTAGAAATTTTTAAGGAGGAATGATATGAACGAGAAAGTTACGCTTTCAGTAATTAAAGCCGATATTGGTGGTTATGTTGGTCATTCATCAAGCCACCCCCAGATCTTAGAAGAGGCGAGAGCCAAATTGACCTTAGCGAAAAGTGATGGGTTACTTATTGATTTTTATGTTACAAGTTGCGGCGATGACTTAGAACTGATTATGACCCACCAAAAAGGGGTTGATGCTTCAGAAATCCACCAACTCGCCTGGGATACCTTTGTTGCCTGCACCGAATTGGCAAAAGACTTAAAACTTTATGGTGCGGGTCAGGACCTATTGGCTGATGCCTTCTCTGGTAATGTGAGGGGAATGGGACCGGGTGTCGCCGAAATGGAATTCACCGAGAGGAAGAGTGAACCAATTGTTATCTTTATGGGTGACAAATGTGCCCCCGGTGCCTGGAATTTTCCTCTCTTTAAAATCTTTGCCGACCCCTTCAATACTATTGGTCTAATCATTGACCCTTCAATGCACGACGGTTTCCGGTTTGAGGTCCACGACTTCAAAAGAGATATTAACTATCTCCTCTCCTGTCCGGAGGAGATGTATGACTTATTAGTTCTAATCGGTTCCCCGGAAAACTACGCGGTGAAGAATGTCTACAAAAAATCTGGGGAGATTGCCGCTGCCGCCTCTACCCAGAAATTAGCCTTAATCGCTGGCCGTTATGTTGGAAAAGATGACCCGGTGCTGATTGTTCGGGCACAATCCGGGATGCCGGCGGTTGGCGAAATCTTAGAACCATTTGCCTTCCCCCATTTAGTATCGGGCTGGATGCGTGGTTCCCATTATGGACCTTTAATGCCGACCAGCCAAAAACAGGCAAATCCTTCCCGCTTTGATGGACCACCCAGGGTAATTGCCCTAGGCTTCCAAATAAGCCAGGGGATGCTTATTGGTCCCCGGGATTTATTTGACGACCCGGGCTTTGATTATGCCCGCTACCAGGCAAATCTTCTGGCTAACTTTATGCGCACCCATGGCCCATTTGAGCCGCACCGTCTGCCTCTCCCGGAAATGGAATATACAACTTTACCGGAAGTATTAAAAAGATTAGAGAATAAATTAAAAAAATGAAAACAAAAATTAAGAAGGGAGCACCTCTCTTTTTTCTCTCCGGACTCTTTCTTCTATTTCTTCTATTAACCTGCGCCCCACCTAAACCCTACGAATTCCGAAATTACTCCTTACAGGAAAAGGCCCTTCTTGACTTACGAGACAAGCGAATTGCTGTCTTACCGTTTGAAAGCCCCTATGGTATTGAAATCGGTAAAAGAGCTGCCGAAGAGATGAGCTTGCAGATTGGCAAAGTAGGGAGATTTGACATCGTTGAGCGAGAAAGGATTGAAGAACTCTGGAAGGAACAGGACCTGGATAAGAAACGGATTGATGAAAATACTGCAGTGGCGATTGGTAAGATGCTCGGCGCCCACGGCGTCATCTTGGGAAACGTTAGAGAATACAAAAGGGATAAGATTGGTTTATCTTGCCGTCTGGTGAGTGTGGAAACTGGCCGGCTAATCTGGCAGGCGAGCGATGTGATAAGTGGTAGCGATAAAAGAGTTCAGGCTCACTTCCAAGAGAAAGAAGACCAGAGGCGACTGACCGAAGACCCCGATTTTCTCCTCTCCTTCCTCTGCCAACTCTTCGCCGCAACCTGGCGGTAGCGCTCTCACTTTGCAATAGAGATTAAATTCCCCACTACGAAAATATTATGAATGACCGCTACGGAAAGAGACCATTTGTCATATTTCTTCTCTTATCTTATCTCCTTTGGGTCAACTGTGCCACAGTCCGACCCTATAAGATAACCAATTACTTCCTCTCCCCAAAATTCCCGGAAAGAAAGATAAAGCGAATTGCGGTCCTGCCTTTTGAAAATCTGACCAAGGAAGAAAAGGCAGCAAAGGTCGTCCAGGAGGAATTCTCCCTACAGGTCGGTAAAATCGGGATATTTGAACTCTTAGAAAGGGCAAGGATTGAAGAACTGTGGCAGGAGCAAGACTTAGATACCCTATATCGTTTTGATGCCACAACCGCGGCCAAGGTTGGTCGGATGCTCGGTGCCGAGGGTGTTATCTTTGGCAGTGTAACAAAATTCTCGCCTTACCCGGAAAAGGATACGACAAAGGTGGTAAAAGAGAAAGAAGTCGAACCTTCGGTCATCGTCGTTGACGAAGATAACTCCGCTTGGAAATGGTTACTCATCGGTGTCTTAGCAGTTACAGTTGTTGGGCTGGTCGTCTATTTAGCCACCAAACCTTCTCCCCCATCCGCCGAGGTTGGCATAAGCGTTAGGCTGGTTGATGTTGAGACCGGGGATATTCTCTGGCAGGCAAAGGACAGTTTCCGGGGAACAAGAAAGAGCATCCAGGCACTGGTTGAAACAAAAGAGGATAAGGAGCGATTAGTGAAGGATATTGACTTCCTCACCTCCCTCCTCTGCGCAAGCCTCGCCGCTACGATAAAGACTGAGCCATAGCCTTTAGTCAAAAGAGACGGGTAGATGAAAAAAGTCTTATTACTTTATCCCGAGTTACCTCCTTTCGGATTCTGGAACTATAAAGAGGTTTGCCGTCTGCTGGGGGCAAAATTTCCGGCCGCGCCTTTAGGAATGATTACCTTGGCCGCCCTTTTACCCCAAGAATGGGATATGAGATTAATTGACCTGAATACCACAAGATTAGACGATTCAGCGATTGACTGGGCGGATTTGGTTTTTCTTGGTGGTATGCTGCCTCAACAGATTAACCTATTGAAATTGATCGACCGCGTTCACGCGCGCGGTAAAAAAGTGGTCGTCGGCGGACCCGACCCAACATCCCAGCCCAAGACTTATCAGAAAGCCGACTATCTGGTTTTAGGCGAAGCCGAGGCAACAATCTACCCGTTTTTGGCGGATTTAGAAAAAGGGGTGCAAAGTGGTATCTATACCAGTGAGCATAAGCCCGATATTAAAAAAAGCCCAGTGCCCCGCTTTGACCTCCTGAATCTTAAAGACTATCTAATGATTGGTATTCAGTTTTGTCGGGGATGTCCCTTTAACTGCGAGTTTTGTGATATTATTGAACTGTTTGGTCGCATCCCAAGGACGAAGACCCCGGAGCAGGTTATTAAAGAATTAGAGACCCTATACCAATTGGGCTACCGGGGGCATATTGATTTTGTTGACGACAATTTTATCGGACATCGCTCCAAGGTGAAAGAACTTTTAATAATGCTTAAAGACTGGTCAAAAAGACATAATTTCCCTTTCTTTTATTCTACCGAGGCCTCGGTAAATCTGGCTGATGATGAAGAACTACTTGGGTTGATGCGCGATTTAGATTTCCGTTATCTCTTTGTCGGCATTGAATCACCCGACCCGAAGATATTGAAATTCGCCCAGAAAGGTCAGAATATTGACCGAAGATTGATTGAGGATCTGTCCAAGATATATCAATACGGAATGATTGTCAACGCCGGTTTTATTTTGGGATTTGACAACGAAGATACCCATTCCGCCAAACTAATCACGGACATCGTTCAAGATAGCAAAATTGTTATGGCGATGGTTGGACTTTTATATGCCCTGCCGAATACCCAATTAACCCGAAGGCTCAAAAAAGAAACCCGATTACTAAAAAACATAAATCCAACGGATGAGAAAAGTCAGGCATTACTGGTTGACCAGTCTTCCAGCGGGCTCAATTTTGTTACCCGCCGCCCCCGAACCGAGATTATGAGAGACTTTTTATTCATCATCAATACGGTTTATTCCGATAAAAACTATTTTGACCGCTGTTTAGAATTAGGCAGGGTCTTGCAAACAAACTACCGTTATCAACCTTCATTAAAAAGGATATTAAATTCGGTTAAGGCATTTATCAAATTAGTCGCTAAATTAGGTTTCAGGAAATCGGCCGCCTTTTATTTCTGGCGGAATATCTTCTGTCTCTTATTTTCTAATCCCAAGGCATTAGAAGCCATGGTAAATTTAATGGCGATGTTTATTCATTTTTCTAAGGAGACAAAATTTATCACCAACATTATGAACGAAAAGATTAGAAAGATTGAAGAAATCGGCGAAGCGAATTTTTACAAAGAACTACTGGATAATCCACGATAAAATAAAATACCAAAACCAAAATTACCCGACGAAACGAAGCGCCCGAGATTAAATAGTAATTTTTATTAAATGACGTTAAGAGGTAAATTGACATTTCTAATTCCTCTATTAAAATATATAGAAAGCCGAACGCGACGCGGTAATAATTCTTAAATCGGAGGGGCGTCGCGGCGGGGGATGTCGTTTTGGGGTGAACGTCCCAATTTTAATGGGGCGGGGCTACTCTTTCGGCCTAACCCGTCAACTAACCCCGTAGGCTAATGAAAGAGGCACTGGTTGCCTCAGGAGAAAAAATGAAAACGGTAATTCTTGCGGCCGGCGAAGGCCGAAGGATGAATAACACGGTTCCGAAGCCATTGACAAAAATTTTAGGCCTCTCCCTAATTGAAAGGGTTATCCTCTCGGTAAAAGAATGTGGACTGAAGGATTTTATCATCGTCCTCGGCTATAAAGGGGAAGAGATTAAGAGATATATTTCCGGGCAAGAAAAGTTTACTGATTTAAATCTCTCCTTTGTTCTTAATGAAAGTTGGCACGAAGGAAACGGCCGTTCGCTCTTTAAGGTTTGGGGATTGGTAGAAGGGGATTTCTTGCTCCTGATGGCTGACCATATCTTTTCGCCCGCTCTCTTAAAGAAATTCTTGGAAGATGAAGGTGAGGCACCAAAGATGGTGATTATCAAAAACCAGAAATTTATCCCCAATATCGTTACGGAGACAAAGGTTAAGATTGTCAATGGTAATGTGTTTGACCTGGGTAAAGACCTGAAGGAGTTTGACGGAATTGACGGTGGCATCTTTCTTCTGAACCAAAAGGTTTTTCTGACCTCTTTTTTCTTCGCGCAAAATACCGAGGGCGGAGAGGCGATTCCCCTTTCTTTAATCATCAAAGATTTTGCTCTCCGACACCCCTTAAAGGCATTCGTCGTTGAAGATGGTTATGTGATAAATGTCAATACGAAAGAGGCACAAAAATTTACCGAAAGGGTATTATTAAATGACCAGACCAAAAAAGACGATGGTCTAATCTCTAAATTGATAAACCGTCGTATCTCAAAATATCTCACCCAGTTACTGCTTCTGACACCACTCTCGCCCAATCAAATATCTCTTATCGCATTTTTAATTTCCCTACTTTCCGGGGTTTCTTTTATCTTTTCTTCGGTATTAGGAGGAATTTTCGCCCAACTCTCCTCCCTATTAGATGGCGTTGATGGGGAGGTTGCCCGGCTGAGGTTCCAGAAATCTTCCTTTGGTGCGTACCTTGACCCAATCTTAGACCGTTATGGGGATAGTTTCATCATATTCTTTATTGCCCTTTCTCTTTATCTCAAGTTTCCCAACCCAATAATCTGGTTGGTCACCTTCTTTGCCCTTATCGGTTCCTTTATGTCCCAAATAACTCGCGACCGATTTTTTGTGGTGAGAGGTAAAGAATATCCCAAAATGAAAGAAAGCTGGCTTCGTTATCTTCCGATTACCCGCGACCTGCGTCTTTTCCTCATAATGCTCGGTGGCTTAACCGATAAATTATTCCCTACCTTAATTTTATTAAGTATCATTACCAACTTAAAGACCATCCTTCGTCTTTTATTTGTTAAGAGGTTTTTAAGAGAATCAGCCGAGTCTCCTTGACTTTTCTAAAATTATTATTATTATTAAGTCTTGATGAAAAAACTATCAGTTAATCTTGACCATATTGCAACTTTACGGGAAGCGAGAAAGGAATTATTTCCTGACCCGGTGCAAGCCGCGGTGCTGGCCGAATTAGGCGGTGCCGATGGCATAACGGTTCACCTCCGAAGTGACCGAAGACATATAAAAGAGCGAGACTTAGAACTCCTGCGGGCGACCATAAAGTCCGAATTAAATCTGGAAATGGCTCCCTCCGAAGAGATGACCGGCATCGCCTTAGCGATAAAACCGGACATCGTAACCTTGGTCCCGGAAAGGCCGGAAGAAGTGACGACCGAGGGCGGGCTGGATGTCATTAAAAACCTCCCGGTTATTAAAGAAGTCCTCACTAAGTTAAAATCGGCCGGAATTGTTACGAGTATTTTTATTGAAACGGATATTGAACAGATTAAAAAGGCGAAAGAGGTGGGGGCGGATAAGATTGAGTTAAATACTGACCTCTATTCAAAACTCTGGCGTAAGGAAGGGGAAAAAATCTTTAATAAAATTAAGGATTGCGCCTCTTATGCCCGGGGAATTGGACTAGCAGTTCACGCCGGTCACGGCCTAAATTACGATAATATCTCCGCTATCCGTCAAATTGAGGAAATTGAAGGTTTTTCCATCGGTTTCTCTATAGTTGCCCGGGCGGTATTCGTTGGGCTGAAAGAAGCCGTCTCCGAGATGAAGCGATTATTATGAAATACGGCAAAATAAAAACCGGGCTGATTATCGGGGTAATTATCCTTGCCCTCTATTCTTTATATCCGACCTACCAATTATATAACTCAATACCAAAGAGAGAACAATCCTTGCGCCATCTCTTAAAGACCGCTGGTTCTAAGGACGACAGTATAAGGTTGGAATCGGAATTAGCCGAGTTAGAGGCAGAGAAAGTTAGACTGCATAAACGGGCGCTCCATTTGGGGTTAGATTTAGTTGGTGGTATGCATCTCGTGTTAGAAGTTGATAAGTCAAAATTGGCCAAAGGGGAAGTGAGGGATGTTGCCGACCGCGCCCAGGAGATTATTAAGAACCGGATTGACCAGTTCGGGATATTTGAGCCAGTGATTCAGAAACTGAGTGAAGATAGGATTCTCGTTCAATTACCCGGTGTTGACCGCGCGCGGGCAAAGAGCATCATCGGACAGACCGCGCAATTAGAATTTAGATTAGTGGCTGAAGAACGAGTAACGGCAGAAGTCTTAAAAAGAATTGACGATTATTTCAAACGGCAAGCCGCCGGTGATACAACAAAGGAAAGAAATTTTTTGAGTTATCTAATTGATATCGGAAGGATAGAACAAGGGGTTGATGAAGCCGATTTGCCGGTCTTTATGAGGATGCTAAAGGAGGTTGATACAATAATCAACCCGCCTTCCCGGCCGGAAAGGGACCAGTATGAATTTCTCTTCGGTCCGTTGGAAAATTATCAAGGGAGGAGAATAAGACGCCTTTACCTTTTGAAGAAAACGGTTGAGTTAACGGGTAAAGAGATTGCCTCAGCCCGAGTTGATAATTATGCGGGAAGTGATGTTAATCTTACCAATACCTGGATTGTCAGTTTGAAACTAAACCGCGAGGCTACCCGAACTTTTGCCTCAATTACCGGGAGAAATATCGGTCGGCGACTGGCAATTGTTTTAGATGGCACGGTCCGTTCGGCACCAATAATTCAGGAGAGAATCCCTTCGGGTGAGGCGATGATTACCACCGGTGATGTCAATCCGGATAAGGCGAGAGATTTAGCAATCGTCATCCGTTCCGGTTCGCTCCCTGCCCCGGTTTTTATTGCCGAGGAACGGTCAGTTGGACCAACCTTGGGTTTAGATGCGATAAATAAAGGTATAAAATCAGCGGCGATTGGTGCTATTTTGGTCATAATCTTTATGCTAATCTATTACCGACTTTTTGGTTTAATTGCCGATTTTGCCATTCTCTTTAATGTCCTTTTTACCCTCGCCATCTTGGCCTCGCTGCGGGCAACCCTTACCCTGCCTGGTTTAGCCGGTATCGCCTTAACCATTGGTATGGGGGTTGACTCTAATATCCTGATATTTGAGAGGATCCGGGAAGAACTACGTTGGGGGAAGACGATAAGAACGGCGATTGAGCAGGGGTTCCAACGGGCATTGAAGACAATCATTGATGCCAACATCACGACGATTATCACCGCCGCTGTCCTGTACTTTTTTGGCACCGGACCAATAAAGGGATTTGCCATAACGCTTACTTTTGGTTTACTAATCAACCTTTTCACCGCGGTCTTTTTGACAAAATTTGTTGCCGATGGCATCTTAACTCAGTTTGAATTTAAAAGTCTTCCGATATGAGAGAGATAAAAAGAGAAGAAACTCACGCCACCAACTAAATAAAAGGGTATGATAAGGCTGATTAAAGATACAAATATTGATTTCATCGGCAAGCGAAAGTATGCCTATATCCTTTCGGCAATTATTATCTTTGCCGGTATCATATCACTCATTATCAAGCGGGGATTAAACTACGGAATTGATTTTACCGGTGGGACGATTATCCATATATCTTTTCCATCAAAGATTGAGACGGAAGATTTAAGGGGTGTGATTGAAGGAATGGGTGTGCGGGGGGCAACGGTGCAAAAGTATCTTGAAGGCTACGAATTTATTGTGAAGATTGGTCCGACTGATTATCCGAAGGGAACTTCTTTTTCGGCTGACCTCTTAGAAATACTAAAAAATAAATTTCCCAACAACCTCCCGGAGATTCTTAAAGAAGAGACGGTCGGTCCGAGAATTGGTAAAGAATTACAAAGGAACACCTTAATCGCGCTCATAATTGGCCTATTCGGAATTCTTGTCTATGTCAGTTTCCGATTTGACTTTCGCTTCGGCACATCAGCGGTTATCTCCTTGCTTCACGATACCCTAACCACCATCACTTACATATCCCTATTTAATATTACGGTCAATATTCCAGTAGTGGCCGCTCTCTTGACGATTATCGGCTATTCGGTAAACGACTCAATTGTCGTCTCGGACCGGGTGCGGGAGAATATAAAAAAATTCCGCAAGGAAAACTTTTTAACTCTACTCAATCGGAGTATCAATGAAGTCCTTTCCCGAACAACCCTTACCTCAATCACGGCTTTAATCATCACCGTTATCCTGGCGATATTCGGAGCCGCCGATATCCGAGACTTCGCTCGGGTGATGAGTTTTGGTATCATTACTGGAACCTATTCCAGTATCTATGTTGTCTGCGCCATCGTCTACGATTGGCAACAAAGATTTCCGAATAGATAAAATTGACCAATTTTCTAAAAATCCTTTTCGGTAGTTTCTTTTTCACAGGATTTTTTCCAATTGCCCCGGCTACTTTCACATCTTTTTTTTCCCTCGCCTTGCCGCTTTTACTCTATCCCTACCCAATTTTCTACTTGATAACAACAACCTTTATCTTCTTTATCGGCGTTCATATCGCAACCGATTTGGAAAAAATCTGGGGAAAAGATGCCCGGCGGATAACGATTGACGAAGTATTAGGAATCTTAATCACATTTCTTTTTATCCATCGGATTGACTGGAAGATTTTACTGGTGGGCTTTTTTCTCTTCCGCTTTTTTGATATCGTGAAATTGCCCTTTATTAAAAGGGTTCAAGAGATTAAGGGTGGCTGGGGTGTGATGCTTGATGATTTATTGAGCGGCGGTTTGGCAAATGGCTTCCTCCGCCTCTTTATTTTTTTCAGGATGAGATGATTAAGGCCTCAATCATCGCTGTCGGTGATGAAATCTTAAAAGGGCAGATTTATGAGCGCAACTCTTCCTATATCGCTAACCAACTCTTTAATTTAGGTATCGTCCCTCTAAGAATTTCGGCAGTCGGTGACAACAGGGAGGTAATTCGAGAA
The DNA here is from genome assembly GCA_964425275.1 of uncultured bacterium. Classification (GTDB taxonomy): domain Bacteria; phylum Hydrothermota; class Tepidihabitantia; order Tepidihabitantales; family JBDRVQ01; genus CAYRLZ01. Next base: position 12,298 of record CAYRLZ010000047.1, read on the forward strand.
GAAATCGCTTACCACCTGAAATTTTCCGATGTCATCTTCATTACCGGTGGTTTGGGTCCAACCCCGGATGATTTAACCAAAGAAGTTGTGAGTGAGATTTTTAAGAAGAACCTTCTTTTAGATGAAACTACCTTAAAAAAGATTGAGGAGTGGTATAAAAGGATGAATACCCCGGTTCCGGATGAGGCAACAAAACAAGCCCTTTATCCCCGGGGCTCTCTCCTTTTAGAAAACCCGGTCGGCATCTGCCCGGGGCTTATCTTAAAAGAGAAGGATAAATATCTAATCCTCTTACCCGGCATACCGACGGAACTTCAGAAGGTCTTTGAGACCGGTGTCCTGCCGTTCTTAGAGACGCAATTCCCCTTAAAACCACTTTTCCACTCTTTAATCCGAACAACCGGCATTACCGAATCGGAAATAATGGAAAAGATTTCCCGCATCGCCAGTAAAAAGTTTAGGGATTGTCTCATTAAATATCAGCCTTCCCATTTAGGTGTAGATATCAGTGTAATCACCGAGAAGGACAAAAACCGATTGTTAGAATGTGCGGCGGAGATAAAAAGTCGCCTGACACCTTTTGTCTACGCGGTTGGGAATAAGACATTAGAAGAGAGAATCGGAGAGATTTTACGACAGCGGAAGTGGACAATTGCCACCGCGGAATCCTGCACCGGTGGACTTGTCGGTGATCGAATAACCAATGCCATCGGCAGTTCCGATTATTTCGTCGGTGGGGTAGTTGCCTATTCGGATGAGATTAAAAAATTAATCTTAGGGGTGAGAGAAGAGACACTCAAAAAATACGGAGCGGTGAGTAAAGAGACCGTGAGTGAGATGGCCATCGGGGTGCGCGAGCATTTTAAGGCCAATATCGGACTTGCCCTTTCCGGAATCGCCGGTCCAACCGGTGGCACACCAATAAAACCGGTTGGGTTGGTCTATATCGGGCTCTCAACCATTAAGAAAAATACTTATAAAGAGTGCCATTTTTCTGGTAATCGGTGGCTGATAAAAGAAATAGCGGCGCAAACCGCTCTGGACTTATTGAGAAGGTATTTAGAAGGTTATGATTAGAAGTTTCATTGCCATAATGATACCCGAGAAGATAAGAGAAGAGATTGGAGAAATCCTAAAAGAATACCAAGAGAAAAGATATCCTTGCCGCTGGGTTGCACCGGAGAATCTTCATATCACCTTGGTCTTCTTAGGGGAGGTTTCAGAAAAATTCTTGGCGGAGGTGAAAAGAGAATTAGCCAAAACCACCCAGCAAACGAAAGAGTTTCTAATTAAATTGGGTGGCTTTGGCGCCTTTCCTTCAACCAAAAACCCTCGGGTATTTTGGATTGGTGTTCCCTTGGGCACAAAAGAGATAGAAGAATTACAAAGGGTAATAGTAGAAAGTCTGGCGAAAATTGGGTTTAAACCAGAGGAAAGGAGATTTCATCCCCACCTCACCTTGGGAAGAACCAAAGACTTTATTAAAGATATTGACCTATTTGAAAGAAAATATGAAAGTGAGGTAATTAAGGTAAATTCTATCACCTTATTCAAAAGCACCTTAACACCGGAAGGACCGATCTACGAGAAGATTGAAGAATATCCCCTGCTAAAAAGACCGGATACTTGATGCCCGTTCTATGCACCTTCTGCCTCTTCTTCCATTCTCAACGACTAAAATAAAAACTTGCCTTTTTCAGTAGACTCGGTATAATTAAATTTATGAAGAATAAAAGCGTGCCGGCTTTTATTTTAATCCCAGTCTCTTTTCTCTTTGGGGTTGAACTGGGAAAACTCCCGGTCAATAATTACACCCTGAAAAATGGTCTACGGGTATTAATCTACTCCGATACTTTAACGCCAACGGTTTCAACTCAACTCTGGTTTAAGGTTGGCAGTTATTATGAACCATCGGGTTTAACCGGCATCTCCCATCTCTTAGAGCATATGGCATTTAAGGGAAGCAAAAATTATCCAGGTGATTTGTATTCCCGGTTGATTTTGGAAAATGGTGGACAGAGTAATGCCTTCACCTCCGAGAATTATACTGCCTACTGGTCAGACCTCGCATTTGACCGCTATGAACTGGCGCTAAAATTGGAGGCGGACCGAATGAAAAACCTCCTCTTGGATTCTTTGGAATTTGAGAGTGAGCGGAAGGTAGTGATGGAAGAGAGGCGATTGGGAGAGAATTCACCTTATGGTATAATGTGGGAAAACTTTTACGCGGTCGCCTACCTCTCCCATCCCTACCGAACCCCGGTGATTGGTTGGATGGATGATATAAAAAGAATCCGGGTCTCCGACTTACGAAACTGGTATCGGCATTACTACCAACCAAAAAGGGCGGTCTTAATTCTCGCCGGCAATATAAAGCCAAGCTCAGCAATTAAGAAAGTGGAGAAATATTTCGGAAAAATTAAAGGGAAGGATGTGTCCGAACTTGTCTTCTCCGAACCACCACCCAAAGGCGAAAGGAGAATTAAAATCAAAAAGGCTGTCAAGACCCCATTCCTTATGATTGGTTATCGGACCTGTGATATCTCCAATCCCGACTATTTCCCCTTAGAGGTCTTAGAAGGGATTTTGCTTGGGGGAAGGAGTTCCCGACTTTATAAAAGATTAGTTTACGAGAAGGGGTTGGTGACCGATATCTTTGGTGGCTCCGACATCGAAAAAGACCCAGGGCTATTTTATTTCTTTGCCGTGGTCAAGGATACAACAAAAATTAGCGAAACGGAAAAGGCAATCGATGAAGAGATTGAAAGGCTAAAAATTGACCCGATACCAAATCAAGAGTTAGAGAAGATTAAAAACCAGGTCTTAGCCAACTTCTTCTTCCAACAGGATCGAATCCGCTCTATCGCCTTCTCCTTAGCCAAATGGGAGATTCTACTTGGTGATTACACCTTCTTTGAGCGATATCCGAAAAAGATTGCCGAAGTGAAAGAAGAAGATATTAAAAGGGTCTTAGCGAGATATTTCACCGAAGACCGAAGGACCGTTGCCACCCTTTTCCCTAAGGAGGAGAAGTGAAGAAAATATCCCTTATCTTTTTCTTTCTCCTCAATTCCCTCTTTGCCTTTCTAATTCAAAGGGACGCTTTAAGAAATGGACTGATTATCCTCTCGGCTGAGGACCACAAACTACCAATTCTAGAAATCCGGGTAATAATTAAAGCCGGCAGTGTCTTTGACCCAAAGGGAAAAGAAGGATTAGCCAACTTAACTATCAAATCCCTTTTGCGCGGCACAAAAAGATATTCCGCCTTAGAGATTTACGAGGTGATCGAAGCGGTTGGGGCAAGGATTGGGGAATGGGCGGGTTATGACTATTCCCAAATCTCGATCTCCTTACTGGCCAAGGACTTAGATTTGATACTGGATATAATCTCCGACTTGCTTTTTAATCCCTCATTTCCCGATACCGAGATTAAAAAATTAAAATCGGAGATAACCGCCGGAATTTTAAGGGATGAAGGGCAACCGTATTATCTCTTAGCAAGAGAATTTTACCAAACCCTCTTCGCCGCTACCCCCTATTCTCATCCCACCGTTGGGAAAAAGGAGAGTGTGGAAAAATTGACGAGAGAAGATGTCCTTGATTTCTACAACAAATACTACATCCCCAACAATATCTTCCTCGTTATCGTTGGGGATTTCAAGCGAGAAGAACTTATAAGCAAAATAGAAGATATCTTCGGCAAGGTCCCGAGGGGGGAGCCATTGGAATTCTCCTTTCCCGAAGTTAAACGACTATCCGGCCGAAAGGCAAAGATTATTACCAAAGAAGAGGTGAATCAATCCTATATTATGCTCGGTCATTTCGGTATTAAAGAAGGGGAAGAGGATATGATTCCGGTTCGGGTCTTAAACTTCATCTTCGGCGCTGGGACATTGACCTCCCGGTTAGGGAAGGAGATTCGGGAAAAAAGAGGGCTGGCTTATGATGTCGGCTCCTATTTTGACCGAAGGCTTTATTCCGGTGCCTTCGTCTGTGAGATGCAGACCGAAATAAAAAATACCCAGGAGGCGATTAAGATTATCTTAAATGAAATTGCGAAGATAAAAAAAGAAGGGGTAAAATTAGAAGAATTGAAAAGGGTAAAAAGGTTTTACACCGGAAACTTCCCCTTAACCTTTGATTCCTATGGAGAAAAGGCCGGGTTAATGACTAATATTGAGCTATACCACTTAGGTGAAGATTATCTCGGAAAGTTTAAGGAAAGAATAGAAGGATTGAGTTTAGAAATGATAAACGAGATGGCAAAGAGATACCTTGATTATGAGAATCTCCTCTTGGTTATTGTCGGCAATGTGAGGGAAGAGGATTTAGATTTGAGTGGCTGGGAAGTCATTAAATAGTATGATAAGCCAAAAGGAAAGGGTTTTTATAAATTATTTAGGATTGGTCAAAAGGATTGCCAATGATTTATCTAAGAAGAGGATTGGATTACGATGAAATATTTAGGGAGGGGACAAGAGGACTTTGGGAAGCGGTCTTTAGATTTGACTTTACGAAAGGCAGGAGGGGTTTTTATTCTTATGCGGTTAAAATGTCAATAAGAAACAAGAGTTTAAATTTTAGGCAAAGTCGGTCATTTTTAAGAAATAAAATAATTGGATGGAGGTTTATATGTTCATTATTTTCATCATCAGTTTATTTCTTCCCTTGATAATGAGTGGGGAAGATATTAAAGAGTTATTAGCCAAAGGTGATAAACTGAGGCATGAGGGTGCACTTGATGAAAGTAAACTTCATGAAGCAATTTCCTATTACGATAAAGTGCTTCAGATTTCACCAAATTATATTCCGGCCTTAAAAGGAAAAGCGGATTGTCTAGGTTCGCTTCGTCGCTTTGAAGAAGCAGAAGAGATATTAAAAAAGTGTTTAGCAATTGATTCTAATGATTACGAGGTCTATCGTTTGAAGGCGACTATAATTATAGAAAAGACCGGAGACAAAGAGGAAGCAAAAGAGGAGGTTTTAAAGGGAATAAGGGTATTAGACCAACTTTTAGCTACTAATCCCGACTCTTCTAATCTTTGGTATGGAAAAGCCCATATGTTATGGACAATTGACCGGCATAATGAGGCATTATCTTCTCTTGACCAGGCCATAAAAATAAACCCAAAAAGAGCTGAATACTGGTTGCAAAAAGGGGTTATTCTTAAAGACCCAGAAGTTAGAAGATACGAGGATGCCCTTAAGGCCTATAATGCCGGTCTTAAAGTAGCACCCCAGGATGGTCTCCTTTGGACTCATAAGACGGGTCTACTCCTATTTCTAAAAAGATACAAAGAAGCACTCCGATGTGCCGAGAAGGAAATTAGTTTACAGCCCAACCTACCCCGGGGCTGGCGACACAAGGCAAACACCTTACAGATGCTCAAAAGGCACAAGGAGGCGGTTGAGTGCTATAAGAAGGCATTAGAATTATCTTTCCGGAAGGATTATGCGGCATACTATGAGATAGGCTGGTGCTATTTAGAAATGGGTAATTTTGATTCAACTATAAAATATGCCGAGGAATATGCGGAGACTCTTCAATGGAAAAAGAGAGAAGACCCGATGTATAAGGCATTTCCGGAGCCAGAACGTTTTCTTCGGGTACTCAGCCGACCGTATTATCTTCTTGCTTGTGCCTATGCGGGTAAAAATGATGATAATAAAGCAATAGAATATCTTAAAAAGGCGGTTGAGTTAAATCCCCAATTGAAAAATTTAGCAAAGAAGTCGAAATATTTTCAAGGTCTTCTCCATAAAGAAAAGTTTAAGAAAATAGTAGGAGAATAGATAAAAATAATAATTTGGCGGCACTTACACCTTTTATAAAAAAGTTTCGTTCTTTTACGGGTAGGAACTATATTTACAACGTAAACACGAATTCTATTTTAGAGGTTACAAAAATCTTGTATGATATTATAGACAATTATAAATCAATTCTCTCAGCAAAAAGTAAATATAGTAAATATTATTCAATATTTGAAATAGAAAATCTAGTAAAAGAGATAGCCGAAGTTTCCCGGGAAAAAGGATTATTTTCTCCACACAAACCAAGAAGAATGGTTGTCCCATTTAATGGAAAGAGAGAGCTCGAAATTTTACTTAAAGACATTAAACATATGACCTTACTTCTATCTGAAAATTGTAATATGAGATGTGAGTATTGTATTCATAGTGGTTTATATTTCTATGAAAGACCGCATAGAAATGTATTTATGTCTTTGGAAACAGCGATGAAAGCAGTTAATTTTTTTATGATGTCCTCTGATATCTAACAATTTTACCGATTTATCCCTTTAAAAAATTCATTGCTGACTTCATAATCTTTGTAATTAGACCAACCCTTCCATCCTTTGTCAAATATGGCGGCTTTTATTTATAAAATGAGACTTTTGTAGATTGCTTCTAATTTTTCTATCCTCTTTTTGAGGCTAAAATTTTTCATAAACTCCCTTCCCTTTTCTCCCATCTCCCGACGCAAGGCAGGATTTTCAATAAGAAGGGAGAGTTTCTCTTCTATTCCTTTAATATCCTTCTCTTTAACTAAAAATCCGGTTTCACCATCCTGCACAATCTCGGGAATTCCGGAATGAAAAGTGGAGATTACCGGCAGTCCAATTCCCTGAGCTTCAAATAAGGTATAGGGAGTTCCTTCTTGATTTCCATCGGCAGTTTTATAACTGGGGAGAATGAATATGTCGGCTTTCGTCATCTCTTCCAATGTTTCTTTATTTGGGAGGGCGCCCTTAAATATAACTTTTTCTTTTAACCGGTAGCCTTTAATCTTTTTTAAGACCTTTTTCTTTAATTCACCGTCCCCGACGATTATTAGCCTTGCTTCTTGATATTTTTGAGCGATGTTTTGGAAGGCGTCAATTAAGAATAAAATCCCCTTCTTTTCCGTCAGCCGACCAACGAATACGATATTCACCGCTTTATTTGAACTTCGCTCTTTTACCGGTAAATTTTCTAAGTCAATTCCTAAATAAAGGGTGAGGACTTTTTCCGGCGGGTAGCCAAGACTTATCAAGTCCCTCTTTGTTGCCTCGCTCACGCAAAGAAAGATATCGCCTTCTTTAATTAATTCTTGATAATAACGGCAATAATTGTAGAAGGTTGGGTTGGCATATTTCCGATGGAAGGGGACAAAGAATTCAAAGCCATGAAAAGAGACAACGAGGGGAAGGGAAAATTCCTTTTTATAATATAATCCATAAACGCCCTCCACACCAAAATGGCAGTGGATTAACTTTATCGCTTTCTCTTTGATGATTCTTTTCAGGGTCGCTGATTTCCGCCCGAGGCGATAGAAAAAATTCTCCCAAAAAACTGGCTGGTATAAGTTATCCCAGGGGAATATCTTTTCGTTTATTCGCCGCAGACAGAAGAGATTAATTGAGAAGTTCTTGATATTTATGATGTCTTTATAGATAAAGGTCTCGGATAGGGGAAGGAAGTGATGTCGGATGTGAAGGATTTCTTTCAAATGTTTCCTCACACAAAAGCGAAGCGACTGAATAGGTAAATTTTGGCGGAGGAGAAGAGGGATTTATACTTAAAGGGATATTCTTTTTGGAGATTGGGATGCCCGCAAGGCGGATTATTTTTATCCGGACAGAAACGGAGGCAATCACCCGAACAAGGAATTGGCTTAAATTTACCATTAAAGTCTTTGATATGGACGAAGATATTTTTTACCCCTTCACAGGATGGGATATCTTTTGAATCGTATTCCCGGGGGAGTTCCTGACAGACGGCATAGGTCATACCACGATTTTCAACTTCTTTTCTGAGCCAGGTGTGGAATTTTATGCGCAAAGAGATTGGACAGGTGAATCGCTTATTATCTTGATACTGGTCAATCTTTTCCGGCGCAAAACGATAGAGACGAAAGAACTCCTTAAGCCGTGAGGCATAGGGTGAGTGGGCAATCGCTTGCCCGACCCGCCGGATTGAGATTTTATTAAAATAGCCGGTTGAACCAATGATATGCGGCGAACCGGCTTCTTTTGCCCGATTGAGGAGATAGATGATATCTTCTGGCTCAATAATTCCTAAAAGGGTTGGGTCAATCCGGCAAATCCCCGAAATACCAATTTTATTGAAATAATTTAGGGTTCGGAAGCGGTCGAGAATCTTAGAGGCGAAAGGACTGGTAATCATCTGCTTTTTCGGAGTTGACTCAATCGTTAAGGTCAAAAACCAGTAAGGATATTCCTTTAATTGGGGCAGTTCTCTTAACAACCAGAGAGGACCGGTAGCACTTTTCGTTACGATGCCGAAACTCAACTCCCATTCCATAAGCAGTGAGATAATTTTAGCGGTTAATTCTCTTACCTCTTTTATCGGCTGTAAAGGGTCGGTAACCTGACTGAGATAAATTGGAAAGACGAGGTTCGCCTTCTGTAACTCTTCTCTTAATTTCTCAACGATATTGGAATAGATGATTACCTTATTCTCTTTTGACCAGGGATAAGCCCGGGCATAACAGATTGGGCAACGAAAGATACAGCACCCGGATTCGGTCGCCGAGATTAAGATACTGTGGGGGCATTTTCTTCTACTCTTTCCATAAGGAAAGTCGTGCAGACAATTACCCTTTAATTCTCTCTTTTCAATATTCATCGGTTTCGGTAAATAATCGTCAGTCTTCGGTGTTTGGTTTTTGACCGGCAACTTCTAACTGACCCAAGGTCTTTAAGCAGACCCGAGCGGTATTGATATGGATTTCAACGGTGTCGGCAACATTATGGGCATAACCACCAGCGAGAACCACACAACTGGGGATATTTCTTTCCCAGGCATTTAGAATAACAATCTCATCCCTTCTCTTTAAGCCTTCCTTAGTTAATTGGAGGAGACCAAGTTGGTCTTCTTTATAGGGGTCAGCCCCAGCAACATAGATAACCAGTTCTGGCTTATGGGTATCGTATATCTTGGGGATGGCATCCCTTAAATGATTTAAGTAGACCTCATCGCCGGTGTAGTCTAAAAGACCGATGTCCCAATCACTTCTCTCTTTTAGAGGATAGAGATTTTCTTGATGGATGGAGAAGGTAAAGACATCGGGCTCTTCTTCAAAGATGCGGGCGGTGCCATTCCCTTGATGTAAGTCGCAGTCAATAACCGCGGCTTTTTTAATCCTTCCTTCCTTTTGCATCTTTTTTATCCCAACCGCAATATCGTTGACATAACAGAAGCCCTCACCGTGATTGGGAAAGGCATGGTGAAATCCACCGCCGATGTGTAAGGCAATCTTCTCTTTTAAGGCATAACGGGCGGCAAGGATTGTCCCGGCCGCGGCTAAGAAATAGGCATAGATAATCTCCCAGGTGAGGGGTAATTCGGACCGTAATGTCCTTGGCGTCCATCTTAAATTTAGCATATCCTGAATATATTCTTCGGTATGGACGAGCCTTATATCGTCTAAATCGGGTTCCATCGGTTCAAGGAAATCTTCTTCCTTCGCCAATCCTTCCGAAAGAAGTCTTTCTTTTATCAGCCGATACTTTATCGTTGGGAAGACATGAGGTCCAAGGTCGACATAATATTTATCGGAATAGATGAATTTCATAGGTAAATCATTAAAATATCCTCTGATGATTTTCCTTTCGGTATTTAATATTCATTTAATACCGCCTTCAATTTATCCAAGACAATTGGGTTAGTTTCTTCCTCTAATCGTATCTTTAAGATATGCTTCGTATATTCGTCCGGGAAATTAGCAAGGGCCTCTACGGCCGATAGTCTTATCTCGGTTTTTGGAGATGAGAGGAAGGGGATTATTTCTTTTCTGATTTGTTTTTTGAGCAGTTCCTTCTCTTCTTTTAAGGACCGGGCAATCTTGCCCAGAGACCGGAGGGCTGAGACAACTCCAGTGCCCTCTCCTACTTTCTTAGCGGTAAGGTAAGATATTAGTGGTTCAATTGCCTTTTCGCCGATTTCCACCAGTGAATTTTCTGCCGCCTGACGGATGGTGAAGACAGGGTCAGAAAGATTCTGAATCAAGGCGGAGATACCGCTTTCTTCTTTTATCTTGCCCAAGGCAACTGTGGCGGTAATGCGGGTTGGTTCATAGCGGTCTTTGGTGTAGGTTAAAATGACCGAGACAATCTTCCTTCGTAATAGGGTATCTTCTTTGGTCATAACCGAATCAGGTTTTCCGATATCGCCCAAGGCTGAAATTATCCAACGGGGACGATTCCTTTTGTCCTTCAAGGCCAAAATCAAGGAGTCTACGGCGTCTCTCGCCTTTATCTTGCCAAGGAGATAAATCACATTCAAGCAGGCATATCTCCGTCCATCCCTTAGATATTTGAAGAGATAAGGTTTTATCTTTTCAGGTAGGGAGCAAGAGACTTCCTCAATTGCTCGCAATTCCAGACTGTTTTTTGTATCAATCTTCTTTTCCAAGATATACCTTATGGCTATCGTATCTCTCTTTATAAGTTCCTTGCGGTATTTTCTAACCCTCTCTCGGGCGCTTCCTACTTCCCACTCACTCGCCCCCTTAAAAATCTCCTCAATACTCTTATCATCCAGACTCTCAGGCACTGGCGTTTCTGTCTCCTTTTTTTCATCCTTCTCACCCCTTAAATCCGCACCGGCTCCATAAAATCCTTGGGTGAAATAAGAGTTCTCTTTGACCTTGGAATTTGGCGGATAGATATCTGAACCTTGGAGGTCCAAAAAGATACCGAATCCGCCAAAGCCCCGGGAAAGATTTGCCCAACCCTGTCCAAACTCTTTCTCTCTTGTCAGATAAGAATCGTCACCCTCCGAATCTAAGAATAGCCCAAAGGAATTGGTTAAACCAATCCCTTGGCCACCAGAGGTATAATAGAAATCGTTTCCCTTTTTATCAATTAAAATCCCAACCGATAAATCGTGTCCCTCACCCTGGGCCGGACCGAGCCGAGAGTAATAGCAATCATCACCCTCCTGGTCAATAAGAATACCAGAGGCAAGATGAATCCCAGCGCCTTGGGCATATTCGGTAGCCGAATACTTATCCTGCCCTTCTTCATCAAAAAGCATCCCCAAAGCATACCAATAACTTGCGCCTTGAGTATAGACATCGCCATTATAGAAATCGTTTCCCTTTTTGTCATAGAGAAGTCCAATGCCACCGCCGGCATCGGGTCGGAAGCCCATAGCAAACCCCTGGGCAAAACTACGGAAGTCTTTGGCAAGGAGTGGTGCGTGATAGAATTTACCACCGGCATAATAGACATCCTCTCCGGAAAAATCGGCCAGACAGCCATAGCCAAAGGTTGAGCCAAAACCTTGGGCAAAGTTATCGGCACGGTAAGTATCATTGCCTTTTAAGTCTAAAAGAGCTCCAACACCGTAAAAACCAGAGCCTTGGGTAAAGGTCTTTCCCAGATACTGGTCGTCACCTTCCATGTCAATTAATATCCCTAAACCAAATAACGAACTACCCAAAGAGAATTCAGCCGCGCGGTAGGTATCATTGCCTTTAAGGTCAATGAGGAGACTGGTGCCAAATATACTGCCTCCAAAAGAGAAAGGTCTCTCTGATTGATATAGGTCATTGCCTTCAAAGTCAATGATTGCCGAGAAATGAGAAGAAAGAAAGCCAATTGCGGAATTGCGCGAATAATAAATATCATTACCGCCCAAATCAATAATTAGGTCAAATTTATCTAAATAACAATTGTCCTCTTCACTGCCGATGACGACCTTTCCCCATTCATTCTCGGTATAATAATAGACCTTGCCTTGGATACCGGGTATTTCCGTTTTCTTAAAATCCCTTTCTTTTTCTTTAAGATACGGGCTAAAAGGAGAGTTAGCGAGGTCGTCAAAAAATCTTTTCAGAGAAGAAGCAGAAGCGGCAATGATTTCATTATATTGGACCTTCTTCACCACCTCAAAAAAACTGTCCGAAGGCACTTTAATTGTATCAAATTTTATTGGTCGGCTAAATTCTTTATGGAGCAGACCCTTTAAGTAGTCATCGGATTGGGCCTCTTCATCGGAAAAGAGATTAGGAGAATGATAAAGGAGATAGTCCAGTTCTTCTTCTGACAGATTAGTCACCGCTTTTTTGTAAGAAATATCTGGAATCGGAAAAGGGAGATAGTTTATCTCATTTGCCAGATGGTAAAAAATCTTAAAGAGAAGTCCTTTTAATGGCGGAAGCGATTCTTTTTTTAATTCACCCAATTCTGAGTAAACGCCCGATAGAAAAGAAACAGTTGAGTCTAAATAGAAGGGTAGCCAGAGAGGGTCATCAAGGGATTGGGCAACTCGCTTTAAGAGAAAGGTGCTATCGGTCGCCCATTTCTTTTCAAAAGATAATTCTTTTGGGGTGACCGAATAAGTGCTGAGGATGGTCTTAATCTGGTTAATCTCCCAAGCGGAGAGAGAAGGAGAAAAGATTGATAAGAGATAAAGGGTAATAAAAAACATCGTCAATTATAATTGATACTTTAATTGAAGTCAAGAAGTTGTATTCAAAAGTTAAAATAGGTGGTTAGCAGATACATCAACCCTAAATGGCTCTTGGCTATTGCTCACCCTGGGCATATTTATTCTCACCTGCCCACAACCTAAGCCGATTTTCCTTTGACTATAACCATTCCGGTAGTCCCGAAATTTCTTCATGGGAACTCTAAGTAGGGCCTATTTTTCGTAGAAACCTTCGCCTTCTCTTTTGTTCTTGGCGAACTACTTTGGCTCTTGATTTTTTTGAAGTTTAATATATCATTGCGATACTCCTTTGCCGGTTTTAGTTTGGCACCGGCTTTTTATCATATCATAAAAACCCGGTTTTTCAATTTTCCACATAATTTGATTATATCTCCTTGAAGTTCAAGGTAGAAAATTAGGCTTTGAATTAGACTATCAATTAGATAGAGAATTAGACCGAGGATTAGACCAAGAATTACTAACTCCATTAGGTAAAGAATTAGTCCGACGATTAGACACTCAATTAGCCTTTCGGTTAGGCAGAGAATTAGAAAGAGAATTAGGTTCTCAATTAGGCTTTGGATTAGGCAAAGAATTAGGTTAAAAAATAGACCCAAAAGGCGACCCAGAGGGCTACCCCCTATCTTTCTTAAAAAATCAAATAAGTTATGTTAAATCAAAGACTTAGGAGTAAAAATCGGACCTTGCAAACTATAACTATTGTTATAGAACTTTTGTTTGGGTAATTGACCGGAGGCAGAAGGAGATGTTAGAGAGGTATGAGGAGGGTGAAGAGATAAAGGATAGGGCTATCAAGATGGTGTAGGAATTCTTATTTCAAAAAAAGAAGGGATTATTTTTGATGAAATTGAGAGAAAGTCAGTTTAATCTTCATTTTAACCGACTTCCGATTGACACTCCATACCCGTCTTTATCTCATCCAAAATTTTATTGTAATTAAAGCCTGATTGGCTCATTATAGCCAAATGAGAGTTTTGACTTTTAATTATATTTCCATATAATTTAGGAATGGTTGACATAATTATTATGATTTTTTTCGTCAGCGGTTTTTTTGCCGGCATCAAGATGGGGTTTTTGAAAGGTATCTCCGGCCCCCTAGGGATTGTCTTAGGACTCTTCGTTGGCAGAAGGGTCTACCCCCATCTTGTCCCTTACTTAAAAGATACCCGCCTGATGAAGATTATCATCTTTGTCATTATCACGATAATTGTTAGTCTGATTGTCATCAATTTAGGGAAGTTTCTCAGTAAACTTTTGCAGACCTTTTTGTTGAACTGGCTGGATAGTCTCTTAGGCGGGGTGTGGGGTTTTCTTTTAAGTTTCATCCTCTGCGGATTTTTGCTTCACCTCTGCCTACTCTTCTTTCCACCAACGAAACCAATGATTGAAGGTTCAAGACTTGCCCGAAAGGTCTTGACTTTCTGGTTTGCCGTTCCCTTCCCCAAACCCAAAGCACCGGATTCAAAACCACCGCCTGGGTTCCAGAAACAGAGGGCAGGATATCTAATACCTGAGCCAAAAAGAAATAACCGGGGAGGTTATTCGGCTGAACCGCAGGGCAGAAATGGTAAGATTTGACCCGGTTAGACCTCTTAAATAACTAAATATATTTTATGATACCTCATAGCCATTTGCCAGAAAAAGAAACAAAACAGAAGACAGGTCTTTTGGAAAAAAGACTAAAGAACTTCTTTGCCACGCCCGTTCTCTCAAAACCGATTGCAACCATCGCCCAGATATTAAAGGATAAAGGTTTTTATTTAGTTGGCGGAACCGTTCGTGATATTCTGCTTAAAAGAAATCCCCTAGACTTTGATTTGGCGATCGAGGGAAAAGGGGAAAAGACCGCTTGGCTCTTTTCTCAGGCTTGCCGGGGGAAATTCATCCTCCTCTCGGAAATGGATGATGAAGCCCGGGTAGTGATTAAAAAAGAGCCGAGGAACCTCACTTTTGACTTTAAGGGGATAGTCGGAAGAGATATCCGGGACGATTTAGCAGACCGGGATTTCACAATCAATGCTATCGCCTTTGGTCCATTGAACGACCTAAATACCGCTTCCCTGGTTGACCCATTTTTTGGTTTGCGGGATATTAAGAAAGGGATAATCCGAACGGTTTCTCCCTTTGCCCTCCAAAAGGACCCGAACCGTTGCCTCCGGGCCGTGAGATTTGCCCTGGAGTTAAATTTTAAGATAGAAAAAGACCTCTGGGAAAAGAGTAGGAATATTTCACTAGCCAATGTCGCCCGGGAGCGAATTGCTTATGAACTCCTCCGGATTTTAGCGGTCAATAACAGTTTTCCCTATATTAAAAAACTGATTGATATTGGAATCTTCCAACAAATCTTCCCAAGCGCCGGTTTCTTTTTCGGTGATAAAGAGACATTAAACCATTCCCTCGCCGCTTATAAAAAATTGGAGGCAATCTTAGGGGATAAAAAAGATACCCTCCATAAGTTCTTCCAAAGATTTAAGGAATGGAAGGAGTACCTCACTTCACCAGCCGTTCCTATTATCCTTAAATTATCCACTCTCTTTCATGACCTGGCCAAACCCTGCACCCGACAGGAAGGTGAAGATGAGGTCCATTTTTATGGACACGACGCCTTAGGGGCAAAACTTATCTTCCAGTCATTAAAAGAAGAGATTGCCCTAGCCAATAAATTATCGGAGAGGGTGAAAAAACTTGTCCTCTACCATATGCGCTTGCATCTTCTCACTACCCGCTCAAAAGAGATTACTCCCCGGGCGATGCGCCGCTTCTTGCGGGATTTGGGTGAAGATGCCATCGGCTTAATGGCCATTACCTGTGCCGATGGCTACGCGACTGCCCGGAAGACAAAACACCTCCAAACGGCGATTAAAAAGATTATTGAATTCAAGCGGGAGGAAGAGAAGAAAAAGAATATAAAAAGACTGGTCACCGGCTATGATTTGATTGACTTAGGGCTCAAACCCGGACCGCTCTTTAAGAAGATATTGAGCGAGATTGAAGAACTCTCCTTAGAGGAGAAGATAAGGACAAAGGAAGAAGGGATAGAATATGTTAGAAGAAATTATATATTTTCCCCAAGGAGTTAATCGGTTCTTCCGCGTTTTTCTCTAAAAAAGATTATGCAATAATAAAAAGATGATTAAAACGATTAAAAAAACAAACGATGCCGGCGATTATCGCTGGAATCGCTATTTTCTCTTTTTATCGCTGACATCATTTATTTTAAAAGGCTCACGCCTTACTGCTCGGCAGGGAGGCACTACCTTGCAGGGACGAAGTCCAAGTTCTAACTCCAGCAATATACCAAAATAAGTGCTGGGTAAGGAGGAGATATGCTCTTAATGATTGCCCTTTTATTTAATTTAACGGTTGAACCAAAGATTACATCGGTCGTTGTCTATCCGGACCGGGCACTCATCACCCGAAGCGCATCCTTGGAACTTTCCGGAGAAACCGAGGTTGTAATCCCCAATCTTACTGGATTCTTGGATGAGCGGAGTGTCCGAATAAGGGGGGAAGGCTTAATTATCGGTGAGGTAAAAGTGAGAAGGGGATATGTCGAAAAACCAGCCCCGGACATCGTTGAACTGGAAAGACAAATCAAAGAATTAGAAGAGAAAATAAAAGAGAAAGATAATGAGCAGGAAATATTAAAAGCCAAAGGGGATTTCTTAAATTCAATAAAACTCGGCACACCGGAGATAATCGCTAAGGAACTACGGGAAGGAAAAATTTCACCGAGCGCCTGGCGCGATGCGCTAAACTTTTTGGGCACCGAATATTCCCAATTGAAGTCATCATTACAAAAAGTGGAAAGGGAGAAAGAGGAATTGAATAAGAAGTTGACCGCGTTAAAAAAGGAACTTCAGGATAAAAGGGCGCTGGTTGAGAATAAGAAAGAGATTACCTTCCGGGTGGCCGCCCAAAAAACTGAGCGGTGTAAGATAGAGATTGAGTATCTCGTCTTGGGGGAAGTTTTCTGGTTACCAATTTATGAGATATATTCGGCGCTGGCCGAGAATTCCGCCTCCCTTTTCTTTTATGCCCGGGTCTGGCAGAGAACCGGTGAAGATTGGGAAGGGGTTAATATGAATATCTCAACCATCCGTCCCGAACAATATGTGGGACTACCTGAAACCTATCCTTGGTATGTAGACTTGATTGAAGAAATCCCGCTCGCCCATCCAGGAAATTTCCAAATGGAAAAGGGGGCAGTGATGCCGGAACCACTTCTTTCCGGAACCGAGGCAACCGAAGCGGTCAAAAGAATTGAGACCGGAATTTCCCTCCATTACTCCTTACCCGGAAAGGTGAACTTAAAATCCGGCGAAGTGGCAAAACGGTTTCTCATCTCTTCGGTAAAATTGCCCCTCCGATATGAATTCTTCTCCTTTCCGAAATTAGTGGAAAAGGTTTTTATGAAAGGACGTTTATTTAATAATACCGAAAGTGTCTTCCTCGGCGGTGAAACGGATACCTACATCGGCTCCGAATATACCGGAAGGATTACCATCCCGGATTGGACACCGGAGGAAACCTTGGATATAAACTTTGGCACCGATGAACGGGTTAAGATAAAAAGAGAACCGGTCAAAATCTTTACCGCAAAAGTCGGTGGTTTATTTGGTAAAAGGGAGAAGAAGGAATTTTTATACCGGCTGACACTAGAAAATCACCGCCCAACCAATATCAAGTTCTCTATCTTAGACCAGTATCCAATCTCCCGGCACAGTGATATCGTTGTGAAGGTGAATCGAATATATCCGAAAGAATTTGAGGAAGATAAAGAACAGGGGACAATAACCTGGAAAGGGGAGTTGGCGCCCGGCAAGAAGCAGACCTTTGAGTTAGGGTTTAGTGTTGAATATCCGAGGGGGAAAAGGATTTCCGGATTGTAAGATACCTAATCAGCCGGCAATTCTTGGACGGATATGATAACCGTCATTGGTGGTGGTCTCGCCGGAACCGAAGCCGCCTACCAGATAGCCAAGAGGGGAATAAAGGTCCGGCTCTTTGAGCAGAGACCAAAGAATTATACCCCGGCTCATAAGAGCGCCGATTTAGCCGAACTGGTCTGCTCCAATTCCCTAAAATCAACTGAGTTAACTAATGCCCACGGTCAATTAAAGGAAGAACTAAAAATCTTAGATTCCGTAATCCTCAGGTTTGCTTATAAGAATCAGATTCCCGGAGGAAAGGCACTGGTCGTGGACCGAGAAGCCTTTGCCCGGGATATAACCGATTTTATCACCAATTTCCCCAATATTGAGGTAATAAGAGAAATAGTTAAAGAAATCCCGGACGGCATCGTTATCCTAACGAGCGGTCCGCTTACTACCGAAGACCTGGCAAAAAATATCGCGACCTTCTTCGGTGAAGAAAATCTCTATTTCTATGATGCCATCTCCCCAATCATCGCTTATGATTCAATTGATAAAGAGAAAATCTTTTTTGCCTCCCGTTATGGAAAAGGGAGAGATTATCTGAACTGCCCGATGACAAAAGAAGAGTATGAAAATTTTTACTCGGCATTAATAACCGCTGAAACATTTCCCCTCCACCCCTTTGAAGAAGAAAAATATTTTGAAGGCTGTCTGCCAATTGAAGAGATGGCTAAAAGGGGGAAAGAGACGCTACTTTTTGGTCCAATGAAGCCGGTCGGCTTAATTGACCCAAAGACCCAAAAAAGACCTTATGCCTGTGTCCAGTTAAGGAGAGAAAATGTTGAAGGGACGATGTTTAATATCGTTGGCTTTCAGACGAAATTGAAGATTAAAGAACAAAAAAGGGTCTTTCGGATGATTCCCGGATTAGAGAAGGCAGAATTTTTAAGATACGGCAGTGTCCATCGGAATACCTTTATCAATTCACCAAAGTGCCTCTGCCCGACATTACAGGCAAAGAAGAACAAGAACCTCTTCGTTGCCGGACAACTTACCGGGGTTGAAGGTTATGTTGAATCAACCGCGATGGGACTGGTAGCGGGGATAAACGCCGTTCGGTTATTTAAGGGAGAAAAGCCTTTAATATTCCCGGAGGAGACAATGATTGGTGCCTTGATCAAATATATCACGACCCCGAAGCAAAACTTCCAACCAATCAATGCCAATTTTGGGCTCCTCCCTTTTGGCTTTAAGGAGCAATGGTCGGAAAACCTTCTCCGAATTAGCCGGCGCCTGACGGGATGAGGATAAGTTTGGACTGTGGTGTGGGTGTGGACCTAGTTGACTTTTTTTTATCTTCTTATAAAATAAGAGATGGCAGAAGTCTATGATGCAAAAGAGATACATATCCTAAAAGGTTTGGAAGCGGTCCGTCGCCGACCGGCAATGTATATCGGTGATATCGGCGTCCGCGGGCTCCATCACCTCCTTAACGAAGTTATTGATAACTCAGTAGATGAGGCGCTCGCTGGGTTTGCCACTACAATTGATGTGACCCTCCATAAAAACCATTCGGTCTCGGTTGAAGATAATGGCCGGGGTATTCCGGTTGATATCCATCCGACGGAAAAGAAGCCTGGTCTGGAGGTGGTTATGACAATGCTCCACACCGGGGCTAAGTTTGAAGGAAAGATTTATCGGATTGCCGGTGGACTCCATGGTGTTGGGGTCTCAGTCGTCAACGCCCTATCCGAATATCTTGAAGCCTATGTCTATCGGGAGGGAAAGATTTATTATCAGAGATACGAAAGAGGCGAGACAAAAACACCGCTTTTGATTAAAGGTAAGACCCAGAAACAAGGCACCCGGATTACATTTCAACCGGACCGCAAGATTTTTAAGAAGATTGAATTGGATTATGATATGGTGGCGATGCGCTTGCGAGAATTAGCCTACCTGGTTCCAACCCTTAAAATATCTCTAAGGGACGAAAGAAGCGGTAAGGAAGACCTCTTTCATTTCCCGGGTGGTTTACTAGAATTCCTGAAGTTTCTTGATGAAGGGCGGCAGAGGCTTCATAAGCCATTTTATTTTAAGAAGCCAAAGGATAACTTAGAGATTGAAGTCGCTTTCCAGTATAATGACTCTTTCTTGGAGAATATCTTTTCCTTTGCCAATACGATAAACACCCATGAGGGAGGAACCCACCTCTCAGGATTTAAGGCCGGACTCACCCGAACTTTAAGCGAATACGCCCGGAAAAATAATCTCCTGAAAGAAGGACTGGAGATTATTGGTGAAGATACCCGAGAGGGAATAACGGCAATCGTTTCGGTAAAAATCCCTGACCCCCAATTTGAAGGACAGACGAAGACAAAATTGGGAAATAGTGAAGTGAAGAGTATTGTTGAGTCTCTCCTGCAAGAGAAACTATCCGTCTTCTTAGAAGAGAACCCCCGGGTTGCCAATATTATTATGAACAAAGTGATGCAAGCGGCAAAATCCCGGGAGGCGGCTAAGAAGGCAAGAGAACTGGCAAGAAGGAGAAACCTCTTGGAATCAGACACCCTGCCGGGAAAATTAGCCGACTGTGCCACCGATAACCCCGATGAAGCGGAAATTTATATCGTGGAAGGTGATTCGGCCGGCGGTTCGGCGAAACAAGGAAGGGATAGAAGGTTCCAAGCCATTCTGCCCCTGCGCGGAAAAATTCTGAATGTAGAAAAATCGGGTTTAAATAAAACCCTGGCTAATGAAGAGATAAGGACAATCATCTCCGCCATCGGCACCGGTATCGGCGAAGAGGACTTTACCCCGGAAAAGGTCCGTTATAAAAAGATAATAATTATGGCCGATGCCGATGTTGACGGTAGCCATATCAAAACCCTTCTTCTCACATTCTTCTATCGGTTTATGCGCCCCCTTATTGAATTGGGCTATATCTATATCGCCATGCCTCCTTTATATCGGATTAAAATCGGCAAGGAAGAGCACTACCTCTATACCGAAGAGGAGAAGAATAAATTCCTGAAAAAAGGAAAGGAGCAAAAGGTTGAAATTCAGCGGTATAAAGGTCTGGGCGAAATGAACCCCTTGCAACTCTGGGAGACGACGATGAACCCAGAGCGACGGATATTAAAAAAGGTAAAATTAGAAGATGCCGCGGAAGCCGATCGAATATTCTCTCTCTTAATGGGTGAAATGGTTGAGGCGAGAAGGGAATTTATTGAAAAGAATGCACGCTTGGTTGAAAACCTGGATATCTAATTTTAAACCACTACCAATTCCAAGATACCGAAAAATACAAATCTCTACTCTTTTATATCTTTCGGAAGGATTTCACTCGCCTAATTATTAGCCCCAGGGATTTATCTTTGCTTCTTAACCTTACATAACGCCGCGCTGACCGAAACCCGAGAGAATTGACATATAGGGCATAATCACCGCGATAATCAGGAATACCACCGCCACACCCATAAAGAGAATGATAATCGGTTCAATCATCCCGGTTAAATTCTTCACCGCATATTCTACCTCACCATCATAATAGTCGGAGACCTGACGTAACATATCATCCAGAGCGCCCGATTCTTCACCGGTTGCCACCATTTGCACAACCATTGGTGGGAAGACCCCACTTTCTCTCATCGGCGTCGCAATCCCCCTTCCCCGACGCACATTCTCGGCAATATTGTCAATGTGCGAGGCGAGATAGGCATTTCCGACGGTCTTGGATACGAGGGCCAGACTGCGCAGGATGGGCAGACCGGTTCGGTCCAGGGTCTCAAACATCCGGGCGAAACGGGACATTGTCAGATTAAAGGTTATCTTACCAAATACCGGAATTCGGAGTTTAACCCTATCCCACCATAATCTCCCCTCTTTACTCCGGGTGAAGAGATAGAAGAGAATACCCAAAATGGCGATGAGCAGAAACCCGAATAACCAAAATCGCTGAGAAAAATTAACAAAGGCAATAAGGATCCGGGTAGGCGTTGGTATTTTTGTGCCGACACTGGTTAAAAGCATAATAAATTTCGGTAGAACAAAAGTGGCAATAACCACAACCGCAATAAGAAAACCAACCATTAGGATTATCGGATACCGCATAGCGCTTTGCACATCGCTCTTTAATCGCCTTTCATGTTCCAGAAGGTCACCAAGGCGGGTTAAGATTTCATCAAGCACACCGCCGGTCTCACCGGCCCAGACCGAGTTGACATATAAATCTTTGAATATCCGGGGGTGTTTGGCCATCGCCTGGGAAAGGGAAGCACCACCCATCAGGTCTTTTCTAATCATATCCAGAGCCTTGGCCAGGGTCTTATTTCGGGTCTGTGCCTGAAGCGCGCCAATAGTTGAGAGCATCGGCAGACCAGCCCGGTGTAAGGTAACAAATTGTCGGGTAAAGTTTATCAGGTCAATAAGTTTTACCCTCCCACCAAAGAGTGGACCAAGATTTATTGAGACCGGCGCTCTCGCCTTCTCTTCCTTTATGGAAATTGGGATATATCCCAGGCGGTCCAGGTTTTCCAAAACCGAGGCGGTATCAGTGCCTTCCAAAGTTCCTTGGATAATCTTTCCGGTATTATCCCTTACCCGATACTTAAATAAAGGCATATCTACCTCTCCTTAAACTACCTTATAATTAGAGGATGCCACCTCTTGATATCTTCAACCTTTTCAATTCAATTTCTTATGATTTTATCTGCTCCGCTTCCCTGGCTACCTCTTCAATTGTGGTAATTCCAAGAAGGACCTTTTTTATACCGTCATCCCAAAGGGTATCCATACCTTTTTCCATTGCTAGTGCCCGAATCGCACTGGTTGGTGGTCGGGTGACAATCAATTCCCGCATCCGGTCATCAACCCTAAGAATTTCAAAGATACCAATCCTTCCCCAATAACCGGTCATCCGGCAGTGACTACACCCCTTTCCCCGATAGAACTTGGTGCCCGGTTTTAGACCCAAATCTTTCAAAAGCGATGGGGGCGGTATATATTCTTCTTTACATTTTGGGCATATCTTTCTTACCAGTCGTTGGGCAACTGCTCCTTCCATTGCTGAGGCAACTAAGAATGGCTCTACCCCCATATCAATTAATCGGCTAATTGTGCCGGCGGCATCGTTGGTGTGGAGTGTGGAAAAGACCAACTGTCCCGTAAGAGCGGACCGAATGGCTACCGCCGCGGTCTCACCATCACGAATCTCACCAATCATTATCACATCCGGGTCTTGGCGGAGAATATGCCGTAGTCCAACAAGATAGGTATAACCGGCTCGCTCATTCACCTGCGACTGCGATATTTTATCAATATCGTATTCCACCGGGTCTTCAATCGTAATGATATTTTTTTCCGTGCCCCTTAATTCGTGCAAAATTGAGTAAAGGGTCGTCGTCTTTCCCGAGCCGGTAGGACCGGTGATCAGAATCACGCCGTGCGGTTTTCTAATCATCTCTTTTAAGATTGCCAGCCTCTCAGGCAAAATACCCAATTCATCAATACTAAGAAGTCGCACCCGGTCAAGAATCCGCATTACGACGGTCTCGCCGTAGGTGGTAGGAAAGGTTGAGACACGAAAGTCAATCTCCCGACCATCAACGATTGCTGCATATCTTCCATCCTGGGGTAGTCTCTTCTCGGCAATATTCATCTTGGACATTATCTTAAGTCGGGAAATTACCGCTAACTGTAATGCCTTTTTGGGGGCAACCACCGGGTGTAAAATACCGTCAATTCGGAATCTTACCTGTAAACCTTCCCGGGTCGGTTCAATATGAATATCCGATGCCCTTTCCCTGACCGCCCGGATGATTAACTGATTAACCCAACGAACAACTGGTGCCTCGGAGGCTAACTCCTCTAATTTCTGAGGGGCAAGTTCTGCCCCGGGTAGTACCTCTCCTTCACCAACCGGTTCAATTGTTGTAACGGACTCTTCATCTGGCATCTCTGGTGCTTCACTCCCTGTATAATATTCATTCAAGATATGATAAAGGTCCAATTCCCGACAGACCATCGGTTCAATATCCATACCCGTCAGTTGACGAACCTCATCAATTATATAGATATTTGTTGGGTCAACCATCGCCAGAACCAAGGTATTTCCGGAGCGAAAGAGAGGGCATATCTTACGGCTGCGCAAAAATTCCTCGGTAAATAACTGTAAAAGGTCGGGTTCAACCCGAAAGGTTGTCAGGTCAACAAACGGCACTCCATATTTTTGCTCTAATTCTAAGGCCTCTTTCGCATCAGCCATTTATCTCCTCCTCACCATAATTTATCCCTTACTTTTATTTAACTTATATTATATCCTATTTTCTCTTTTTTGTCAAGAAGGCGGCGAGAAATTTCTAAGTAAATATAGTCCATTTTTGATAAAAAGCGGGTTATTGACTTCTAAGTTCCGTTCCAGTAAAATAGAAGATGGTTTATTTTGACAGGAAAGAAACATATTTTTCCCCAGAAAGACTAATCGCCCAATTTGAAAAAGGCGAGGTGCGCGCCCTCTCCCGGGTCATATCCTTAGTAGAAAACAATCAAAAATTAGCCCAAAAAATTCTCTCCCTCCTCTATCCCCGAATTGGTAAGGCCTACCGAATTGGAATTACTGGACCACCTGGTGCCGGGAAGAGCAGTTTAGTTGAGAAGTTATCGTTTTTCTTTATTAAAGAAGGACTTAGCCTGGGAATTGTCTGCATTGACCCAACTTCGCCATTTAGCGGTGGGGCAATTCTGGGCGACCGGGTAAGAATGTCTTCCCTCTTTTTGGAACCCCAGGTATTTATTCGGAGTATGGCAAGTCGGGGCGCTCTCGGCGGTCTTGCCCTGCGCACCAAAGAGGTCTGTGATGTATTAGATGCCTTTGGCAAGGATATAATAATCATTGAGACGGTCGGTGTCGGTCAGGTCGAGATAGATATTACAAAGACCGCCTACACGGTAATCGTCACCTTGGTCCCAGAATCCGGAGACACCATCCAGACCTTAAAGGCTGGTCTCTTAGAGATTGGCGATATATTTCTTATCAACAAGGCTGACCGAGAAGGAGCCGATCGGTTAGCAATGGAATTAGAGACAACCCTAAGGATGAAAGAGAATAATAACCACTCCCCGCCAATTATTAAGACCTGTGCCCTCAGTGGTGAAGGATTGGAAGAGCTCTTCTCCGCAATTAACCGCCACCGCAATTTTATGGAAAAAAACCACCTAATTGAAAAGAAACGAAAAGAGATAATCGCCTCCGAGATAAAAGAGTTAATTGAAGAGAAGGTTAGACAAAAAATCTGGGAAAGTGATGAAATTCAAAGAATTGTTAGTAAAATGGTTGATGAAATCTGGCAGAAAAGGAGAACCCCTTTTGAGGCGAGTGATAATATCCTGGAAATATTAAAGTGCCCCCCAACACAAAAGGAGGTAAGATGAAAAAGGAGACAGTAAAAAAAGGAGTTTTAGCCCAAGAGGCATTTTCTTCGGAAACCATCTCGGGGATCCCCCTCAAACTCTTCTACACCCCGGATGATATAAAGAATCTTGACTACGAAAGGGATTTGGGTGCCCCGGGCCAATACCCCTTTACCCGGGGGATAAGAGAGACAATGTATAGAGGAAGGCTCTGGACGATGCGCCTCTTCTCCGGCTTCGGCACGGCCAAAGATACGAATCAGAGATATAAGTTTCTCTTAGAACATGGTGAAACCGGTCTTTCAGTCGCCTTTGATTTCCCCACCCTTTATGGCCGAGATTCCGACGACCCCCTCTCCCACGGTGAAGTTGGTGTCTGTGGTGTTGCCGTCTCTTCGCTGGCCGATATGGAGACCCTCTTTGATGGTATCCCCTTGGATTCGGTCTCAACCTCAATGACCATAAATGGTCCGGCCGCGGTTCTCTGGGCATTCTACATCGTCGCTGCTGAGAAACAAGGCGTCAGTTCCGAAAAACTGCGCGGCACAATTCAAAATGACATACTAAAAGAATATATCGCCCAGAAATCCTGGCTTTTTCCACCAGAACCATCGTTAAGAATTATTACCGACATAATGGAATATGGCACAAAATATTGCCCCCAGTGGAATACTATCTCCATCAGTGGCTACCATATAAGAGAAGCCGGCTCAACCGCTGTTCAAGAACTTGCCTTCACCCTAATGGATGGTTTTACCTATGTTGAAGCCGGGATAAACCGAGGACTGGATGTTGATAAATTTGCTCCCCGGCTCTCTTTCTTCTTTGACTCCCACCTTGACTTCTTTGAGGAGATTGCCAAATTTCGTGCCGCCCGGCGCATCTGGGCAAAAGAGATGAAGAATCGCTACGGGGCAAAAAAGAAGGAATCGCTCCTCTTACGTTTCCACACCCAAACCGCTGGTTGCACCTTGACCGCCCAGCAACCAGAAAATAATATTGTCCGCACCGCCTTCCAAGCATTACAGGCGGTTTTAGGTGGCACCCAGAGCCTCCATACCAATTCAATGGATGAGACCTGGGCCCTGCCCACCGAAAAGGCAGCGCTCATTGCCCTCCGCACCCAACAAATCCTCGCCTACGAAACCAATATACCAAATGTTATTGACCCACTGGCTGGTTCCTATTATGTTGAATATCTCACTAACCGGATGGAGGAGGAGGCATATAAATATTTTGACCAAATAAGAAAGTTAGGTGGTATGATAAAGGCGATTGAAATGAATTATCCCCAAAGGGAGATTGCTGATGCTGCTTACCGCTATCAGAAAGCGGTAGAAGAGAAGAGGCGAATCATTGTTGGTGTTAATGATTTTATCCTGCCCGATGAACAATTGGAAATCCCTATCTTAAAGATTGACTTCCGGGTAGAAGAAGAGCAGAAGGAGCGATTGGCTACCCTGCGAAAGAAAAGAGACAATAACTTAGTCAAAAAACGACTCCAAGAATTAAAAATGGTCGCCCAGAGTGAAGAAAACATTATGTTCCCGATTCTGGAATGTGCGCGGGCCTATTGCACCCTGGGTGAAATCTGTGGAGTATTAAAAGAGGTTTTCGGTGAATATCGGGAAAAACCAATATTTTAATATAAGAACGATGACCGCGATGAGAAAATACGATTACAGCGATAGAGACCCGATAACCAACAAAATAATTGGTATTTGTTATAAAGTTCATAACCTTCCTAAGACGCTGATTTATCCTGGTAATCGTTCTTTTTATCGCTGTAATTATAATATGTTAAATTAGGAGGAACGATGGAAAGAAAGTTGCGCATCTTAATTGCCAAACCCGGTCTTGATGGGCACGACCGAGGGGCCAAGGTTGTTGCCCGGGGATTAAGGGATGCGGGCTTTGAAGTGATTTATACCGGACTACATCAGACACCGGAGATGATTGTCAAAACCGCAATTGAGGAAGATGTTGATGCCATCGGTCTCTCAATTCTCTCCGGTGCTCATATGACACTCTTTTCCGAGGTTCTCCGACTATTAAAAGAGAATAATGCCGAGGATATTCACCTCTTTGGCGGTGGTATCATCCCAACCGAAGATAAAGAAAAACTCTATGCGATGGGTGTCGGCAAACTCTTTGGTCCGGGAACCGCTATCGCCGAAATCGTTGACTACCTAAATCAATTGTTCGCCAGCCAGCAAACGAAATAGGGACCGGGTTTATCCACTTTTACACCAGCCGAAATAAAGAGATTTTGTAATCCTTGGGGAAAATTTAATCCCATCTCCCCCACTCTACCCGCCTGAAGTAGCCCTCAGGACAGGTAAGAGAATAGCATTTATAATAGGATAGAAAATAGAACCCCCAATAGCACCCCGAATAGGACGGAGAATAGAATTCCGAATAGGAAAGGGAATAGAACCTTCAGTAGGGTAGAAAATAGGATCCCCAATAGGTAAGAGAATAGAATCCCGAATAGGAGAGAGAATAGGACTTATAATAGGTCATAGAATAGGGCTTTTAATACCATCCCCAATAGCACCCCCTATACGACCCAGTATCTTTGGGGAAAAATCCCTTAAGTTTTGTATAATCAAGGACTTAGCACAAAAAAACGGGCTTAAAAGATATTACTGACAGTAATATTTTCCGGTATCCCTTTATGCTGTTCAGGGACCATCTGGATAAAAAAACGTCCCACCTTTTGATGGGGCGGCTATTTTTAGGTCGTTGGCTATTTCACGACAATTAACTTTCTCTTCTCCTTATAAGTTCTTGTCTCAAATTGTAAGAAGTAGATTCCGGCGGGTAGATTCTTAACGGTAAGACCTCCTTTATCCATCTTTGCTTTGTAAACAATCTCGCCGAAAACATTGTAGATTTTTAATCTCGCGCTCTCTTTTGGGGGTAAGTTGTAGTGGATATTAATCACCCCTTTTGTCGGGTTTGATTTCCCATTAAAGGGGGATAGGTCTGATGAGATAAACCGAGGCTCGGTTATCCCGACTAACCTCTGGACAATAACCGAATCAATAACAAAGTCATTTACCGGGTTTATATCACCGCTTAATTCCGTTGTGCATTTAATTATATGCGTGCCAATTTGAACTGCTGTCCAGGGCAGAAATTCTACGGTATCCACCCCTCCGATTGGTAGATTGATTACCGTATCATCTGTATAGAAAGTGCCGATTTTAAACCTCACGGAAAACCTCTCCGCGTTTGTGCCAAAATTCTCCACCACCGCTTTGGGCGTCACCACTATCCCAGAATCAATCTCTCCGCGTGGGGAGAGAATTGCTGAAATGCCGACATCACTGCGCATCGGTCCTTTTGAGAAGAAGATGTCAGGGTTATCAGGTGCCCGTCGCGCATCACACCATAGGACATAGACATAATAAGAATCCGCGGCGCAGGCGGTGTAATCGCCGATAAAGGTTGAGGAATAAACCGCAGTATCAGAAACCCTTTGATTCTCACTCCAGGTTAACCCAAAATCCGTAGAATAAGAATAGTATTGACCAAGTCTGCCACCACCGGTCCGGGTATCATGCCAGGTAACATGGATCCGATCAAAAGGGTCTACCGCTAGCCAGGGATAGAATTGTTTCGTTGTATCCCCGGCCGGAGTATCATTCACCTTCACCGGTGTCATCCAAGTCTGTCCGCCATCGGTGGAGCGAGAAAAGAATACATCTAACTGTCCTGACCTTAAACGGGAATCCGCGAAGACGCAGTAGAGTTTTGTTCGGTCCCGACTCGTGCCAAAAGAAGGGATGTTATTCAAACGCCAGGGGGCAGAACCTGGGCCCCAGGTTACAGGGATTATCGTCCTCTGCCCCTGCCAGGTTCTTCCCATATCCGTAGATTTATTTAATCGCACATCCTGCATCCCCCAGCCAACATAGACCGTAGAATCCGTTCCCCGGAATGGGAATGTGCCATTACCACCAGAGCCGACCGTAATTCCGGTTGACCAGGTATTTCCTCTATCGGTTGAGCGAGCAAATTTTAAGACATTGCTCGTTCCATACTCATACCAGGTGACAAAGATATTATTCCCATCAATTGTTGCCCAGGGTTTGTCATCTAAGGAACTTGGTGAATTGGGCGTAACGCAAATGAAAGGCCCCCAAGTTCTTCCACCATCCCGGGATTTGGTCAAGAAGATATCGCCCGTAAATGGGGAACGATTGAAGGAGAGCCAGAAATAATAAACCGTTCCGGAATCATCAATACAAATAACCGGGTCAGCATCTTCGGGATAGGTCGGCTCAATCATCAGTGTATCATCAGACCAGGTTAAACCACCATCCGTGGAGAAGGCAAATCCAACATGATAGACACCGGTTCGATTGTCATTCCAACCACCGCAAACATAATTTCTCCTAAAGATACCAATCGTTGTCTCATTCTGATTTCCCCTCCCCGGGTCATTAGAAACTGGCACATTGGGTAAAAATGGTGGGTCCTTAGGCAAATTGCCGGCCGGCAAAATAGAAGGTCTTCGCTTCTCTTCCTCCTTTCTTCTCTCATTCATCGGTAGATTTGAAGAACCCCGGAGAAGTTTCTCTTCTAAATAAGAAAATATCTTTTCTTCCAAGAGACCATTGGAATTAGCCAAAGTCCAGGCCGGTGGAATGAGCAAAAACTCCGATGGTACACCAAAACGTTCAATGCGGGTGGTAATCACGACTTTCGTTTTATTCTTACTTAAAGGTTGGAAGGTTAAAACAAAAGAGAGCCTTCCTTTCTCCCATTTCGGCTTCTCAGAAGATATCTCTTCCTTTATATAGTTCGTTATTACAGATAAATCGGTCTCCACCCATTCTGTGGAAATGGAACTTTTCTTTGCCTCTTTTACCGGTATATTCATATCCGCTAAAACTTCATAGGCTGCTGTCCAAACCGCACCCTCCGAGAAATCATAGACCTTTATCCAAGATGAATCCTGGGTAAGGGTGAACGCACTTATTAACAAAAGCGTAGAAAAGTTCATAATTTACCTTCCCTAAACAGTAAGTATTTATTATATACATAATACACCTTCTGTCAACCGTGAACGGTAACATAGTATCTACTCGATTAGAAATGGCAGTTGAAATAAGAAGGAGAACAAATTTAAGAAAATCAACCATCGGGGGATTTTTAACGAGTTCTACCATAGAGAAATCTTTTGGGTCCCTGGCTTAAAAAGGTCGTAGTCAATATCTTCTTTGCGGGTCTTATCAGAGAAATTATGAACCGAAAGGAGAGAGGATTGAGTCTAAATAAATAGATATGAAACTTGAAAAATTTACCGAAAAGGCCCAAGAGGCATTATCCAATGCTCAAGGGGCATTAGTTCGTTTTCGCCATCAAACCCTTGAGCCGGAACATATCCTCTATGGCCTCTTAGAGGTTGAAGATGGCATTGCCGTCCAAATCTTGCAAAAATATGGGATTGCGCCAAACCACTTAAAAGAAAGAGTTATCTCGGAATTAAGAAAGTTTCCTGAGGTCTATGCCCAGAATACCTATATCTCTGCCTCCGCCCAAAGGGTATTAGAAAACTCCTTAGAAGAGGCAAAGAAGATGGGCGATGCCTTTGCCGGCATTGAACACATCCTTTTAGCCCTCTTTGATGAAAGTGCAACGAGAAGAATCCTTTCTGAGTTCAATCTAACTAAATCAAATGTCTCTCAGGTATTAAAAACGATTCGGGGCAATCACAAGATTACCGATGCCACCGCTGATGCCAACTATCAGGCATTAGCAAGATTTGGTCGGGACATCACCGAACTTGCCCACAAAGGAAAACTTGACCCGGTAATCGGTCGGGATGATGAAATCCGAAGGGTAGTCCAAATCCTTTCCCGCCGGACAAAAAATAATCCCGTTTTGATTGGTGAAGCCGGTGTTGGTAAGACCGCAATCGTTGAAGGTTTAGCCCAGAGGATTATCCGGGGCGATGTCCCGGAAAGTTTGAGGGAGAAAAGATTAATTGCCTTGGATATGGGTTCGTTAATCGCCGGCACAAAATACCGCGGCGACTTTGAAAATCGGATGAAGGCGGTCTTAAAAGAGATTGCGGAAAGTGAAGGGAATATCATCCTTTTCGTTGACGAACTCCACACCATTGTTGGTGCCGGTCAAGCCGAAGGGGCAATCGATGCCGGAAACCTATTAAAACCAATGCTCGCCAAAGGTGAACTCCGTTTAATTGGTGCCACGACCCTTGATGAATACCGAAAGTATATTGAAAAGGATAAGGCACTGGAAAGAAGATTCCAGCCGGTCTTTGTTGACCAGCCGACCGTGGAAGAGACAATCTCAATCTTACGGGGGATAAAAGAGAAATACGAGGTCCATCACGGTGTGAAGATTTCCGATTCCGCCTTAGTCGCCGCCGCGGTTCTTTCCAACCGTTATATCTCAGACCGCTTCTTGCCGGATAAGGCAATTGATTTGGTGGATGAGGCCGCGGCAAAGTTGAAGATGGAGATAACATCCAAACCCCTGCCCATTGATGAGACGGAAAGAAAGATAATGCAATTGGAGATTGAAAGACTCTCTTTGCAAAAAGAAGAAGACGAATCGGCAATCAAAAGGAGGGAAGAGATTGAAAGAGAGATTGCCAACCTAAAAGAAAGACTAAAGGAACTGAATCTCGCCTGGCAGAAAGAGAAAGAGGTGATTGAACAGATGAAAAGGATTAAAGAAGAGATTGACCGAGTGAATACCGAAATCGCCAAAGCGGAAAGGGTCTATGACCTAAACCGCGCCGCGGAGTTAAAATACGGAAAACTCGGACAACTGAAAAAAGAGTTGGAGAAATTAGAGAAGGAATTAACCAACCAAACCGGGATGCGTCTTCTCCGGGAACAGGTTGGTGAAGAAGATATCGCCGAGATTGTCGCCAAATGGACTGGAATCCCGGTGAAAAATCTCTTGGAATCAGAAAAGGAGAAACTAAAAAGATTGGAAGAATATTTAAGGAAAAGGGTTGTTGGTCAGGAAACCGCAATCACCGCAGTTGCCGATACCGTCCGGAGGGCAAGGACCGGCTTGAAAGACCCCAAAAGACCAATTGGCAGTTTCCTCTTCTTAGGACCAACCGGTGTGGGCAAGACCGAACTAGCTAAGACCTTAGCCTTTGTCCTCTTTGATTCCGAAGATGCCTTAATCCGAATTGATATGAGCGAATATCAGGAGAAACACACCATCTCCCGATTGATTGGTGCACCACCAGGCTATGTTGGTTATGAGGAGGGTGGACAATTAACCGAGGCGGTAAGGAGAAGACCTTATCGGGTCATCCTCTTTGACGAGATTGAGAAAGCCCATTCCGATGCCTTCAATCTTCTTCTGCAAATTCTGGATGATGGCCGACTTACCGATGGACACGGAAGAACCGTTGACTTCAAAAATACCATTTTAATTATGACCTCAAACTTAGGAAGCGAACTCTTTTTAAGAGGACGATATGATAAAGAAGAAGTGATGAATCTCCTTCGGCGCACATTCCGTCCGGAGTTCTTAAACCGAATTGATGAAGTCATTATCTTCAACCCCTTGACCAAAGAAGACCTGCGAAAGATTGTTGACATCCAGTTGGCCTATTTAATTGAAAAACTAAAAGAGAGAGGAATTGAAATCTCCTTTACCCCGGAGGCAAAGGAGTTCTTAGCCCAAGAGGGTTATGACCCGGAGTTTGGTGCCCGACCATTAAAGAGAACCATCCAAAAATACATTGAAAACCCCCTGGCTTCTTATCTTTTGGATAAAAAGCCGGAAAAGGTTTTGGTCACCCTAAAAGACGGTAAGGTTGAATTTAGCGAATCTGCCCAAGCCCAATCTTAATCCGAAAAGTTTATTCGCCGAACCCCTCAAAGTCCTCAAATTCCTCGGTCTTACTCTCGGTTTTGATATTTATCCGACCGAACAACCTTTGGACTTTTTTGCTCCGGCACTTTGGGCAGGAAGGAGTTAAGCCCTTTTCGTACTCTTCAATTGTGGCGTAGAGTTCAAACCTTTTCTTACAATTTAGGCACCGATATTCATAAACCGGCATAAAAATCACCTCCGTTATTTAAACTTTGAAAAGTATTTATCTATTTCGGGTCGTAACTCTATACCTACTCTTTCAAAGCAATCAAGCAATTCGAAATAGCACCCTTCACCACCAAGAAAGACCCAGAATTCCTCAGCAACTTTTAACTCATTATCTAAATCCAACATCCCTTTTAATGTCCATCTTTCATAAGGTTTTGGTTCATACGGATTATAAGGAATGGCAATATAAGAATGAATGTTCGCATCTGAATGCTTTGATAAATAAATCGCTATCCATTCTAATAATGTTCTCTTGAAGTCCTTAAAATTACTGATGTTAGGCTTAGCGGTTTTTATATCAAATAAATGAATACTTCCATCATCGCTCTTAACAAATAAATCCACTTTTAATGTCCTTAATCTATTTATCTTGCCCAAAGTAGCAACTGTTTCCGCTACCGGTTCAAAAATAGAAGTGCCAAAAGTGGTATTTAGAGAGTGAATAAAAGAAAATAATGCCATTCTATCCCGACCAAGTAAGCGATAGTGAAAAGGCATGTTGCTTGTTTCTGGTTTATATGTCAAAAATTTGTTTCTTAAACTTTTCCTAATAGTATCTTCAATCTTTTTTATTTGTTCTTTTGTAAGAGCCATTTTTTTCATCTTTCTTTTAAGTGAAATATTGATTCCGAATAAGGTCTTTCCCTATCTTTTTCTACTCGGCATAAAACCGGACGTTTAAATTCGTTAACAATTTTCATTCCCGCTAGTTCGGCAATCATCGGATAAATGTTATATTTATCATTAGCCACTAAAAATACATCATAATTATCCCGAAGATATTTTTTACAATTTTTAAGAACTTCTCCTATATCTTTAATATAAGATTTTTTTTGCTCTTCCCCTTGTCCTTTGGATAGCGATCCTATCTCCAACTCGTCTCTCCGTTCAAATCCAAATATCTCGTAGGCATAGGCATGCTGTTCGTGGTAATCAATGAGCCCAACATAGGGTGGACTTGAAAATATTCCTCTTATCTTCTGCTTTAATAACATTTCCGCAAGCTCTTTGTTTATCTTTTTAATTTCTTCATAAATATCTATTGTTCTACTATCCCCTATTAGACAGACTTGGAAGGTGTTTGTTCTCAATTTATCAAATTCTTCAAGACGATTTATGCTATCTATTGCATAAAATTTCCACCACTTATTGATGGAAAATATCGGTTTACATATTTTCCCATGCTTTTTACAATAGTAGGTAGTGGTAACAGGTTTTTTTAAGGTGGCTAAGTCAGCATGGGTAGTTGCCCGACAAGAACGAGCAGTTCGACTTAAAATAATAATTAAAACATTTTTCACATCTTTATCATCTATTTTCTTTATTTCTTCCGCTAAAAATTCTATTTCCTTCCTTACCGGGTCTAAAAACCACTTATCTAAAAATGTCTCACTTTTATCCTGTTTTATCTTAATTTGATATTTTTGTAACAACCCTTCATAAATTGGGATAAAATCTTTTTCTTTCTCTTTTGCGTATTCTTCCTCATCAATTATTCCATTCCTCACCTTTCTTTTATAATCGGGCGAAGGAAAATACTGATTATTAAATTTCGTAAGTTCTGAGAGTAAATGTTCTTCAAAAACAGTATTGTTTTTATTCTTTTGAAATTCTTTTAATTTCGAAGTTAATTTACGAATTGTATTTTTAATCAAAGTTAGATTATGCTTTTCAATTTTTACATTAGAAATTAAGGCGTTGAAAAAAGAAATGTCTATTCCGATGGCATGTATTCCTAATTCGTTTGCCTGAACTAATGTTGTTCCGCTCCCACAAAATGGGTCTAACACTATGTCTCCTTTCTGAAAGTAAACTTCTTTTTTAAACTCATCCGTGTGGGAATCAAGGAAATATTCTACTAATTGAGGAATGAATTTTCCTTTATTGGGATGGAGTCGATGAACATGTTTTGTTCTTTCTGATTCTTTATATTGAGAGAATGATAGATGCCAATTAATATCCTTCCCTAATATTTTTCCCCAGCGCATTTCTTTGGGAAAAGAATCATAATAATTTTTTAATTCTTCTATATCTACTAACGGATTCCCATCTTGTCCGTATTTTTTTATTCTTCCATACTGAATTAGATATGATATATTTGAGACAGTAATTTTACGATTTAAATATTGAGTTGCCCAAAAACTCGTTTCTTTTAAGCTAAGAAATTTCTTATTTTCTTTTTCAAACAAGGTTTTTTGATCCATAACTCTCCCTCCTCGCATCTTCATAATATTTTACCCCTTCCGATTTGGAGTTATCTATTTTAGAGCCAAACCTTAATTTCTTCGGGTCGACCTTTTTATCAAATTTAATCGGGTCTTTGAAAATATAGGGTAATTTTTCCATCTCTTCTTTAAAGTCTATCTTCGGTATTTCTTGTTTAATCATTTCAAAAGTTGCGTCCGGAAAGAGGGTGATCTTTTTAATACCGAGTTTTTCTTTTATTATCGGTAAAAAATCCTCATTTATCTCATAGCCAATAGAATTCCTATTCAGGTTTTTAGCAACCAAAGAAGTAGTGCCACTTCCAAGAAATGGGTCAAGAACCGTATCGCCCACGAAAGGGAACATTTTAATAAGACGTCTGGGCAATTCTTCTGGAAAACA
This sequence comes from uncultured bacterium, assembly GCA_964425275.1. GTDB lineage: Bacteria > Hydrothermota > Tepidihabitantia > Tepidihabitantales > JBDRVQ01 > CAYRLZ01. The sequence goes on from CAYRLZ010000047.1 coordinate 47,760, forward strand.
TTGCCAGATGTTTATCTTGCTTTTCTCCCGGGAAGTTCCAATGTCCAACAAAATAGCGATTCCATTCCTCATCAGTTAATTTTAATGCCTCTTTAATTTTTTTCTCGGCTTTAGGCGGGTTGCCGTATTTCTTAAAAATTAAGATAAATTCGTAGTCCAATTTGAGAATCCCATTTCTCGGATAAGGATAGGAACCCATTACCGTTGCTCCACCAGTAGTATGACAAGTGGTGACCTTTTGCCAGATAATCGCCCCCAGATAATCAAAACCGGCAGTTTCGCAAAATTTGATGATTTCAGTTCTTATCGGAATTACCTTGTACCTTCCGTAATAAACCGAACGGGCAAACTGGTCGCCAATATTAATACATAAACGGCAACCTTTATGTAAAACCCGATGGCATTCCTTCCAGACCAAATTGAGATTATTAATGTAGTCTTCATAAGTATCATTGAAACCAACCTGCCTACTATCGCCATAATCTTTCAGTTGCCAGTAGGGCGGAGAGGTAACAATTAGATGGACGGTTTCATTGGGAATTTCTTTCATCCATCTTGAATCACCGATAATGATTTTATGTTTGGTTCTCATTAGTTCTCTTCTGCTTCTCTAAATATTTTAAGGCGGTCAGTTTGGCTAATCTTCTTATGCGGGCAATATAATTTGTCCGCTCCGAAACCGAAATCGCGCCGCGCGCTTCTAAGAGATTAAAGAGATGGGATAATTTTATAACGCAGTCATAACCGGGATAGATAAGATTCTTCTCTAACAACCTCTCCCCTTCCTTCTCATAACCGACAAATGTCTTTAAGAGGAAATCAACATCCGCTTCTTCTAAATTATAACATGAGAACTCCTCCTCATTCTGATAATAAACATCTCCCCAGCTATAATCTTTATTCCATTTAATCTCAAAGATTGATTCTACCTTCTGGATAAACATCGCAATCCTCTCCAGACCATAAGTTAGTTCCACTGGAATTACCTTCAAATCAATCCCACCCATCTGTTGGAAATAAGTGAATTGAGTTATTTCAATTCCATTCAATTCTACCTGCCAGCCTAAACCCCAGGCGCCAATCGTTGGTGATTCCCAATCGTCTTCAATGAATCTTATATCGTTATCTTTTAAGGAAATGCCGATTGCCTCCAGACTTTTGAGATAGAGATTTTGAATCTCCGCGGGAACCGGTTTCAGAATCACTTGGAGTTGCCAGAACTGTTGAACCCTTAAAGGATTTTTAGCGTAACGGCCGTCTCTCGGTCGCTTTGATGGTTCAATATAACAGACCCGCCATGGTTTGTCATCTAAAACCCTTAGAAAGGTTGCCGGATTAAATGTTCCAGCGCCGACCTCAGAATTATAGGGCGAAAAAATTAGGCAACCCTGCCTTTGCCAAAAATTCGTCAAAGTAAGAATTATGTTTTGGAAAGTCTTTACCTTCATAATCCCAAATCCGGGGCAATCTCCTGCATCGCTTTGAGGCAGATAGCAACAAAGTCCTCCAGGGAAATCCCCATCCC
>CAYRLZ010000048.1:0-4422 GCA_964425275.1 uncultured bacterium
TCTCTTTTCCAGTAAAAATGGAGAGAATCTTCTGGTTAGAAGAGAAGGAAAAGGTGAGTCTAAAATTTAAGCCCGATTTACCCTATATCTCCTTTCTCCTCCCTCCAATTTTAACTGATTTGGAGGGAAACCGATTAAAAAAGGGGAGAGTCTTCCAAAGGTTTTTTGATACCTTAATTATGACCAAAAAACAAGGAGGAAAGGTCTTCTTAGAAGAGAAGGGGGTGGAAGGGGCGATTATCTTTGTTAAGAATGATTATTCCCTTTTCGCTTTAACCGATAAAGAAGGAAACTTCCAATTAGACCTGCCGGCTGGCAGTTATAAACTCTTTGCCTTCTATGACTCCGACTTTGATAACCTCATTGATCTCTCTTCCTTTTCCGATTTAGAGGTGCCATCCGAGCCCGTATTTTTAAGATTAGAACGAGAGGGGAAACCGAGACCACTTTCGGATTGTTTTCCCCGATAGGATGGAGTGGTTGAATATCATTTTAATAACTGGCTTAATTCTAATCCTTTTCTTTTATACCCAAAAGCATCGTTCTTTCTTCACGCTTTTTCGGATTTTGGGCATCGTCCTCTCTTTACTTCTAATCAGTAATCTTTCCTTCCGTTTCAATCTCGTCAAAAGACCGAAAGATTTGCTCATTTTCCTTGACGTCTCAGAAAGTATGGAAGGGGAGAAGATGAGACAGGCGGAAAGGATTGTAAATAGATTTTCTTCGGTAATGGAAAAGGTTAAAGTGATACCATTTGCGGAGAGTGTCGGAATTGGAAAGAAGGAGTTAAAAAGGAATAGGACTGATATTGCCCAGGCGCTAAAATTTGCTATTGCGAAAAGACCCGGGGCAATCCTTTTAATCTCAGATGGTCTCCATAATGGCGAGGAAGATCCAATCCGAGAGGTAAAAAAATCGTCAACACCGATTCTTACGATTGCTACCGGAGAAGAGAAGGAGAAAGATCTGGCAATCACCGATTGCCTTTACCTGGAGGTTTTAAGTGAAGGCGAGAGTTTAAAAATAAAAGTGATAATTAAGGCAACCAACCTTTCCGGAGGGAGGGAGTTGTCTTTAAGCAAAGATGGTGTCGTGATTGAGAAGAAGAAGATTACCTTTTCGGAAGGAGAGTTCTATAAAGAGGAAAGTTTTTCCTTTCTACCGGAAAAGGGGAGGTATCAGATTTCCTTGGAATCGGTTCCGGGTGAGGATGACTATTCTAATAATCACTTCCCTTTGTCCTTTACGATTCAGGAGAAGAAGAAAAGGATTTACTATATCTCCAATTCCCCAACCTATAATCTCCGTTTCATTCGTGATATTCTCAGTGAGGATAAAGGGAATGAGTTCAATGTTATTATATCCTTTGACGGCCGGAGTTTCTTCCGGTTGGTTGGGGAGAGGAGGGAGAGAGTTGAGCGATTTAGCCTTCCACCCGAAGCGATTGTAATTCTTGACAATATCCGTTTTGGGCTTCTCCCACCAGAATTTAAGGAGATCTTTCGGAATCTCTCTTTCAACGGGAGAGGGATTTTATTCCTTTCCGGCGAAGAGGATTATCGGGATATGGAGAGTTGGCTCCCTTTTCTTTCCGAAGGAAAGGTAATCAAAAAGGAAATTGAGGTATCGATAGAAAGGGGGATGACAAACAGTGCGATATTCTCTCAGGAAGGGGAGAACCTATTAGAAAACTGTCCGCCATTTTTGGGAATGATTGAGAGCAAAATAAAACCAGAGGCTTGGGTTTGGCTTGATAGTCCCGAAGGTCCACTGGTTGGTTATTGGCGCTATCGAGACAAGAAGGTAGTGCAACTGGTTGGTTTTCCTTTCTGGCGTTGGTTTTTCTCCGCGGAGGGAAATTTAGAGAAGAGGAAAGAATTTTTGGGAAAACTATTTGACTTCTTCTTATTTGGTGAAAGACGGTTTTATTTGAAAACTAATAAAGGGCAATACTTTTCCGGAGAGAATATCCGTGCCTCCCTCTTTGCCTGGGATGAAACCGGAAGACCATTGAAGAATTTATCGGTCAATTTAATCACAGGCGAAACAAAAATTCCGATGATTGAGGCGAGTGATGGTATTTATCAGGCAAATTTCTTTCTTCCTTCGGGAGAACATATCCTGCGGGCGGTCAGCGAAAGGGATGGAGAAAAGGTTGGCGAGGCGGAAAGAAAAGTTTTCGTCATTGAACGAAGCATTGAACTTTTAAGGTCAGGAATTGACAAGGAACTATTATCAGGTATTGCCCAGGTGAGTGGTGGGCAATTTTTCTTTGCGGATAGCATTTTGAATAGAGAGGAGATTCCTTCTTTCCAATTTGGGGAATACAAAAAGGAGGTAAGATTCACACCGCGTAGGATTTTCCCTCTTTATTTTCTGATTATTGGGATATTTATCTTAGAATGGCTTTTCCGAAAAACCAAAGGCCTACCTTAAATTAACAATCTTTTTTGTCGAGAGTGCAAAAGTTTCTGACAGGAGTTAGTGAGGAACTTATCGTCAGGCATTTAATAAGAAGATTAGGGGTAAGTTTTTAGACTCGTTAAAGAACCTAATATTTATGTTTAATGAATAAATATCCTTAGGTAGTTTTAAGAAATTACTATTTTCCCTTCGTCATCGAGGGTAACATATAAAGTCTTACCCACAGGTATAGTTTCGGAAGAGAGTTTTTCTGCCAATGGGTTCAGAATAAACTTTTCCACCGCCCTTTGCATTGGTCTGGCTCCATATTCCGAAGAATACCCGATGCCGACAAGAAATTCAATGACACTTTCGTTTACTTTCAAATGGTAATTTTTATCTTTCAGCCCGGATCGGTCCAATAACAAACTTATTTCTCTTTTCGCAATTTTCTTTACTCCCTCTTTAGAAAGAGGCCTAAAATAGAGAACCTTTATCCGATTAATAAATTCCGGCCGAAAGTAATTTTTTAATTCATCATCAATTTCCTTTTCTATGCTCTTAATCTTTTCGGTCGGATTCGCGGTAAAGCCGATTGGCATCTGTTTATACAACTCTGAGCCGATATTTGATGTCATGATAATTATACTGTTAGTTAAAATAGTGGTTTGTCCCCAGGGGTCAGTAATTCGTCCTTCGCCGAATACCTGAAGGAAAACATCAAATATCTCACTATCGGCCTTTTCTATCTCATCAAACAAATAGATGGCGAAAGGGTTAGCGGTAGCCGCGGCAATAAGTAGCCCAGGTTCAGAGCTAAAGCGGCTCCCAATCAGTTTTTCATAACCAATCCTACCTTTATATTCTGACATATCAAAACGAATCAGTCGGTTGCGGGAGCCGAAGAGATATTCTGCTAAGGTTTTTGCCAATTCAGTTTTTCCAACACCGCTCGGACCGATAAGAAGTATTACATCAATTGGGCGGCCAACTGGGTTGAGTCCGGTTTTGAATTTCAAGATAGTGTCGGCTATCTCTTCAATTACCGCCTCTTGCTCAAATATTCGGTTTTGGAAAAAGTTGATAATTTCTTGTTTGGATAATTTCCTTTCGGGCAATACTATAAAATCCGCTAAACCAGTCTTTATGGCGATGTAGGAATAGAGTGTGGAAAGGATAAGACTAGAATTATTTCGTGCTTTTTCTTGGGCGATTATTTCTCTCACTATTTCTAAGGCCTTACCGGGAAAGGCACGTTGGGGAAAAAGGCGATGAGCAATCTCTACTGCCCGGTTCAAGAAATCAGCATCAATGGTAATGGAATAAGCACTTTCAAAATTACCTTTGAGAGTAAAAAGAATATTTTTGGTTTCTTCTAAGGAAGTTTCTGGGACTTCAATTTTTTGAAAAAGGTTGACAAAAGAAGGGTTATTGTTAAGCATAAAGTTGTATCCCTCAGGATTAGTCGCCCCAATTACTATCAACTCCTTCTTTTCCAGATAAGGTTTAAGGAGATTGGCAACGGTTCTTTCTGGTTCTCCGGAAACGCTCCCGGCATTAATTGCCAGATGAAGATTGTCAATAAAGAGAATCGCCCTCTCCGCCTGACAATTTTCGACGACTTTTTTGATTTTGCTTTCAAATTCGTGACAATAGAAACAGTCAACTTGGAATGACATAGGCTGGCATTCAATAATCTTTATCGGTGGGGGGATGACCTGTCCATCGGCATAATATTTTTTATATTCATCCCGATTTTCTTCCACCATCTCCGCAACCAAACTTTCAACAATCGCATTCTTCCCAGTTCCTGATTTACCGACCAGAAGGGGATTTTGTCCGATTTTCAGGGTGTTTTTGACCATATTAACCAAATCTACTCTCTTATAAATTGGAGTTAATTTACCTTCTAATGCCAGATGGGTGATGTCCTTTCCCAAGACGCTCAGTTTCGCCGCATTTTCAATACGGACTTCTGGTTCGAGACGATTATTTTTTGTCATTTTTTCTCACCTCCTT